>JAQUAC010000371.1 GCA_028687415.1 Acidocella sp.
CCCGGCACCAGCGCGCCAAGCCCAACGATGACCGCCGTGCCGGGCACCAAGGCGCCAACGACAGGAAATGCCTCAGCTGCCGCCAGCAGGAAGGCTAGGCCGTAAGCCAGCAGGCGATGCCCGCCCGCGAAGATGACGATTGCGGAGATGAAGCTGTGTACAAGGTTCATAGGGGAAGCCGCCGCCTTTCAGACGCCAAAGCGCCGCTCACGGCGTTGGTAGGAGCGAATGGCGCGCAAATAGTCGATCCGGCGCATCACGGGCCAGTTCACATCGCAGAAATACAGCTCGCTATGCGCGCTCTGCCAGAGCATGAAGCCCGAAAGCCGCGTCTCGCCGCTGGTACGAATGATCAGATCCGGGTCTGGCATGTGGGCCAGATAAAGATGCTGCCGGATCGTCTCGGGAGACACCAGGGCCGCTGCTTGCGCTGTGGAAAGCCCTCGGGAGGCGCAATCCTTCAATAGGGCGCGCACGGCATCGGCAATTTCCTCACGCCCGCCATAACCAATCGCGAGTGTCACGGTGATCTGGTCATTGCCGCGTGTCGCGGTTTCAGCCGCGTCAAGGGCCTCCAGCAAAGCGGGGGGCAGCAGGTTGCGGCGTCCCATGGCAGTGATATGCACGCCCTTGTGGCGGATATGCGGGTCTGTGGCGAGCGCGCGCATCTTGGCCTCGACCGCGCCAAAAATGCCACCCACCTCGGCTTCCGGGCGGCGCAGATTATCAGGAGAAAACACCCAGAGCGTGACCCTGCGCACGCCAAGGTCAGCACTCCAGGTCAGAATATCATCCAGCTTCGCCGCGCCGAGGCGGTAAATCGATTCGGGGTTTTGCACGCCGACATCGCGCGCATGTCGGCGATTGCCGTCGAGAATGATGCCGACATGGGCGGGCAAGGGTAAAGCCCGCACCTGTTTTTCAAGCTGGCGTTCGTAAAGACCGTAGGCCAGCCTCCAAACAGGTGAAGCAGCCCATCGCAAACTCCGCCGTACCCACGTTAAACCGGCTATCACCTCAAAACCCTCTCCAGAAAATGGCTTTGCGCGCTCGCGCAAAGGGCGGTTGCCCATGCAACGTCAAGATGTTTACGTTTCAGGCCGTGGGTTGACCAGTGGTTCAACCGTGAACGGGCAAGCCGAGCCCAAGCAGTACGGTCAAGGAGAGTTTCGCCGTTTGCAGTTGCGTGCGCAGTTGGATTGCCTCGCGCTGCCGTTGTCCCGCAGCAATGATGAGATCAGTTTCTGCCCGGGCATCCAGTCCGCCTGCAACAAAAGCGCGGCGAGCATTGGTAGCGATGCTGACTGCCTGCGCGGCCGCTTGATCCGCCTGCATGCTTTGGCGTTGCAGTAGCGCTATGCTCTGCCCCAGCGCCTCGGCGCCGTTCCTTGCATCGGCCAGACTGGCTTCATATTGCGCGTGCAGGACGGCGCGCGTGGCCTCGTCAGTTTTGATCGCTGGACGGTTGCGGTTGAACAGGGGCAAGGAGAGCGTGACCTGAGGCCCGGCGCTGGTCACGCCTGATGTATCGCGCCCGGCTTGCACGCCGAGGCTGATGGGCAAGAACTGGCTGCGGATCGCAGCGCGGAGTTTTTCGTCAGCCTCGGTATAGCCGTAGCGCAGGGCCAACAGATCCGGCCGACGCTGCGGCAAGGTCGCCAGAGCTTGTTGCAACTGCTCTGACGAAATCGCAGCCACATCAGGCGGCGCCATCGCTATTGGGGTGCCGGGTGGCAGTGCCAGCAGCGCGTCGAGCTGGGCGTCATCCCGCCCCTCAGCTTGTTCCTCGCTGTCCTGCGCCGCGCGGAGAATAGCCAGTGCGGTTTCCGCGACAGACTCATCTTGCAGGGTGAGATTGCCCGCCGCGGTCTGTGCCTGCACATCCTGGCCCAGCACCGTGAGCGCCTGCTCATCATTGAGCAGGCTCGCCAGTTCGGCGGCCCCGCCGGTCAACGCCACGCCAAGCTGTTCCGCCCGCGCGGCCACCTGCCATTCCTGCCAGAGGATGCCTGCGTTCACCTGCAACAAATGCGCCTTGGCGGCGTTTATATTGGCTGAGCGGGTGATAAGTGGCGAGACATCCTCCACCAGGCTGCCCGCAAGGGAAGACATGGAGGCCGGGCCGCCGAGCAGCGCCTCGAACCCGATGGAAAGCGAGGGATCGGGCGGCGTTCCGGCCGCCAGCAATTCAGCTTGAGCAATGCCGGCCTGCGCGCGCGCGGCCATCAGGTCCGGGTCTCGCTGGACGGCCAGGGCGGCAAGTTGCGCCAGCGTCAAGGGTTGGGTGGCTGGCAACGACGACGCAATCGGCGCCGTGTCCTGTAAGGGGGCGGGATGATAGGCGGCACAACCGGAAAGCCCGGCCAAGGCCAGCCAGATCATGCGCTTCATGGCTGGCCCTCCGGCTTCCGCTCGCCGCGCCCCGCCAGATAAAGCGCCGGCAGCAGATTGGTGCAAAGCAGTGCGCTCCAGAGAATGCCACCGCCGATCACCACGGCTAGCCCCTGCTCCGGCGCGGCACCTGTGCCGAAACCCAAAGCCGTCGGCAG
>JAQUAC010000065.1 GCA_028687415.1 Acidocella sp.
CGCCGGATTTTGCCACAAAATTCCTCGAACTCCTCGGGCGCGAACACGTTGTCCAGCGAGAGCATGGGCGTGCGATGCTGCACCTTTTTGAAGCCCGAAGCCGGTTGCGCCCCCACCTGCGCCAGCGCGGTGGCCTGCGCCCGTAACTCCGGATGCGCGGCCAGAATAACATCCGCCTCCCGGCGCAGCGCGTCGTATTCCGCGTCGGTGATCTCCGGAGCGTCGCGCTCATGATACGCCGCATTCGCCGCCGCGATTTGCGCGAGCAGGTCTTCCAGTTTTTTACGCATCAATTTTAACCCGCCAACAAACTCTCAGCCGCCTGACGCGCGGCCTCGGTAATTACCTCGCCGGCCAGCATGCGGGCAATCTCTTCCCGCCGCTCATCGCCGGAGAGCGGCTCCACTTCCATGACCGCCCGGTCATCAATCACACGCTTGGCCACGCGCAATTGCGCCGCCCCCCGCGCCGCCACTTGCGGGCTGTGCGTCACCACCAGCACTTGCACACCTTGCGCCACGCGGGCCAAGCGCTCGCCCACCGCCGCCGCCGTGGCGCCGCCAATGCCTGAATCCACCTCGTCAAAAATCAGCGTCTCCACGCCGCCACCGCTGGTCAGCACCACTTTCATAGCCAGCATCAGGCGGGAAAGCTCACCGCCCGAGGCGATCTTATCCAGTGCCCCCGGCGCCTCGCCGGGGTTGGTGGCGATGAGGAAGCGCACCGCATCCGCCCCCCTCGGTCCCCATTGCGCTTCCGGTAGCATGGTGCGCTCCACCACAAAGCGCGCACGGTCCAGCTTCAGCGGCGGCAATTCCGTCGCGATGGCCGTCTCCAGCGCCCGCGCCGCGGCCTCGCGCAGTTCCGAGAGCGAAGCCGCCGCCTGCACATATTCCGCCCGCAGCCGGGTGGTTTCCTTCGTCAGCGCCGCGATGTCCGCGACCCCGCTCTCAAGTGCGGCCAGCCGGGCGCGCAGATCTGCCAGAAACGCGGGCAGAGTGGCCACGCTCACACCGTGCTTGCGGGCCGCCGCCCGTAGCGCGAACAGCCGCTCCTCGGTGGCCTCCAGCGCGCGCGGATCGTCCTCCTCGGCGGCGGCCAGGCGCTGCATCAAATCTTCTGCCTCGGCCAACGCCTCCTCGGCGCGCTCTATGGCGGCCTGGGCTGGGCCAGCGGGGTTCTCCTGCCCGGCGGGCACGGAAACCCGGCCCAGCGCCCGCGCCGCGGCGCGCAGGGCGGCGGCGGGGCCAGCCGAGCGGCGGTCCTTCGGCGTCAACTCCGCCAGCGCGGCGGCGATGGCTTCCGCCCGGCGCTCGCCCGCCTGCAGTCGCAGCCGCTCTTTGGCGAGTTCGTCCTCCTCGCCCTCCACCGGGTTAAGCTTGGCCAGTTCGCCCGCAGCGTGACGCAGAAATTCCTCTTCCCGCGCGGTTTCCTCAATGCGCTGCTCGGCTTCCTTCAGCCGTGAAGCCGCATCCCGCCAAGCCTTGTGCGCAGCCGCCGCTGCTTGGCGCGGGGCGGGGGGCACGCCGAACGTATCCAGCAGAAAAATATGATTCGCAGGGTCAGCCAGACCCACCTGCTCGTGCTGGCCTTGAACCTCGATCAGCAGCCCGGTCAGGCGCTTCAGAAATCCGGCGCTCACCGGCTGGTCGTTCACCAGCGCGCGGCTGCGTCCATCGCGGCCCAGAATCCGGCGCACGAAAATATCCGGCCCGGCATCCAGCCCATGCTCGGCCAGCAGCTCCAGCACCGCATGCCCCTCCGGCACGGAGAAACTCGCCGCCACCACGGCCTGAGGGCAGCCGGCGCGGATCAGCCCGGTATCCGCCCGCGCCCCCAGCGCTAGCCCCAGAGAATCCAGCAATATCGATTTGCCCGCCCCGGTCTCGCCGGTCAGGGCCGTGAGTCCGGCGGCGAAATGCAAATCCAGGCGCTCGATCAGCACGACATCGCGGATCGAGAGGCTATTGAGCATGGGGCCTTAGAAGGGCCAGAACCAATGGTGGCGCTTGGGCGGCGGCGGCGGCGGGGCCACGGCGTCCGTGTTGGCCTGAGATTGGTCGGCGGTGGTTGTCAGCCCGTGGTCCTTCAGTTTGCCATAAGCGGCTGAGTACCAGGGGCTGCCCGGGTAGTTATAGCCAAGCACCGAGGCCGTGCGGATGGCGGCATCTGGCAAGCCGATATCGAGGTAGCATTCGACCAGGCGCTCCAGCGCTTCCGGTGCGAAGGTGGTGGTCTGGTAGCTTGTCACCACATCCTGGTAGCGGCCGATGGCGGCGGCATAGAGGTGCTGCTTCTCGTAATAGCGGCCGATGCTGATGTCGTGCCCGGCGAGGCGGTTATAGGCCAGCCGTAGCTTGATCCGCGCATCCCGCGCATAGCCGCTGTCGGGGAAGCGGGTGATCACGTCGTTCAGCGTCTGGATCGCCTCGAAGGTCGTGGTCTGGTCGCGCTGCACGTCTTCGATCTGCTCATAATAGCACAGGGCCTTCAGGTAATAGGCATAGGCCGCTTCCTGGTTTTCCGGGTGCAGGTCGATGAAGCGATTGAGCGTGCTGAGCGCGTCGTCGTAATTCTGTTGCTTATACTGTGCGTAACCGGCCAGCAGTTCGGCATGGGTAGACCAGGTGGAGTACGGGTAGTTCTCCTCCACGGCGTTGAAATCCTTGACCGCGTGGTCGTATTTCCCTGCTTGCATCTGCTTCACGCCAATGGCGTAGAGCTGGTCCGCCGGGGGCACGGCGCTGGCGTCGAAGTCTCCCGTCCCGCTATCGCTATTGTTGAGAGCGGAACACCCGCCGAGGCCAAGAGCCAGGGCGAGCAGGGCGGCGCGGGCAGGGAGGGGATAAAATTTTGTCATCGCGTGCGGCTTATAGCAGTTAATCCAGGAACATGAAGCCTTGCCGGAGCCATGGATTTACACCGTATTTGCTTGACTTCCCCGGTGTTGGGGCTAAGACACCCCGCATCTCAACCGGACATCCCCAGGCGCCGCCAGGGGGTGATCAAGCCGTTGCCTCACAGAGGGGCTGCGCAAACCCCACCGGGCCCATGCCCGTCGTCAAGGACACACCCAGCCACATGGCTTCATCCGCAACTGTTCTCCGCCACTCGGACGCCCCCGTTTATTCCGGCGCTGATGATTTCGCTGCCCTGCTTGATTCCTCCCTCGGCGCCAATGCCGGGTTTGAAGGTTCCGTCGTCTCCGGCAAAGTGCTCCGGATTGATGACGATTTCGTAATCGTCGATGTCGGCCTGAAGAGCGAAGGCCGCGTGCCGCTCCGCGAGTTCGCCCCCGTGGGCGCCAAGCCGGAAGTGAATGCCGGCGACGTTTTCGATCTGTATATCGAGCGCTACGAAGATAAAGACGGCTCCATGGTGCTGTCGCGCGAGAAGGCTCGCCGTGAGGAGAGCTGGACCCAGCTCGAGAAGGCGTTCGAAGCCCAGACCCGCGTTAACGGTGTCATCCATGGCCGCGTCAAGGGTGGCTTCACCGTCGACCTCGGCGGCGCCACGGCGTTCCTGCCCGGCTCCCAGGTCGATATCCGTCCGGTTCGCGACGTTGGGCCGCTGATGGGCGTCGCTCAGCCGTTCCAGATCCTGAAGATGGACCGCCAGCGTGGCAACATCGTCGTTTCCCGCCGCGCGGTGCTGGAAGAGACCCGCGCCGAGCAGCGCTCCGAGCTGATCCTCGGCCTGAAGGAAGGCCAGATTCTCGACGGCGTGGTCAAGAACATCACCGATTACGGTGCGTTCGTGGATCTCGGCGGCGTTGACGGCCTGCTGCATGTCACCGACATCGCCTGGAAGCGCATCAATCACCCGGCCGAGGCTCTGACCATCGGTCAGCCGGTCAAGGTGCAGGTCATCCGCTTCAACGCCGATACGCAGCGCATCTCGCTGGGCATGAAGCAGCTTGAGGCCGATCCGTGGGAAGGCGTCGACGCCAAGTACCCGCCCGGCATCAAGGTCTCCGGCCGCGTTACCAACATCACCGATTACGGCGCCTTCGTGGAGCTGGAACCGGGCGTGGAAGGTCTCGTGCATGTGTCCGAGATGTCCTGGACCAAGAAGAACGCCCACCCGGGCAAGATCGTCTCCACCTCGCAGGAAGTGGACGTGGTCGTGCTGGATGTGGACGCCTCCAAGCGCCGCATCTCGCTGGGCCTGAAGCAGGTTGCTCGCAACCCGTGGGAAGAGTTCCAGGACGAGCACCCGATTGGGTCCATCGTCGAGGGCGAAATCCGCAACATCACCGAGTTCGGCCTGTTCATCGCGGTCGGCCCCGAGATCGACGGCATGATCCACATGTCCGACCTCTCCTGGGAAGAGACCGGCGAGCAGGCGATTGCCAAGTTCGCCAAGGGCGAAGTGGTCAAGGCCAAGGTGCTGGACGTGGACGTGGAGAAGGAGCGTATCTCGCTCGGTATCAAGCAGCTTGAGGTCGACCCGGCCGCAGGCGTGCTGGATAAGGTTCACAAGAACCAGATCGTCACCTGCGTTGTCACCGCCGTCCAGGCGAATGGCATTGAGGTGAAGGTTGACGACGTGCTGACCGGCTTCATCCGCCGCGCCGAACTGGCGCGCGACAAGGCCGAGCAGCGCTCCGAGCGCTTCGCCGTGGGCGACAAGATCGATGCCAAGATCACGGCTGTCGACCGCGCTGCCCGTAAGCTCCAGCTCACCATCAAGGGCAAGGAGATCGACGAGGACAAGCAGGCGATCACCGAATTCGGCTCGTCCGACTCGGGTGCTTCGCTGGGCGACATCCTGGGTGCCGCCATCCGCCGCCGTAACCAGGCGATGGAAGACTAAGAGCCCCGGCTCCAAGAAGAACCCCGGCAGGGCAACCTGCCGGGGTTTTTTGCGTCTGGGGCGGAGCATCGCCATATTGCGCGCATGAAGATTGCAGTCATGGGAGCCGGTGCCGTCGGCTGTTATTACGGTGGCTTGCTGGCGCTGGATGGGCACGAGGTGACGTTAATCGCCCGCGCCCAGCATGCCGAGGCGGTGAACCGCCAAGGGCTGCGCCTGGAGCGACAGGATGGCAGCGTCTACGTGAAGATGTGGGCCAGCACGGAGGCCGAAGCCGCGCGGGGCGCGGAGCTGGTGCTGGTCTGCGTGAAATCAGCCGATACCGCAGCGGCGGGCGCCGCGCTGCGCCCCTTTCTGGGGCCGGAGGTGGTGGTCTTCAGCCTGCAAAACGGCGTGGATAACGCCGCGCGGTTACAGGAATTGCTGGGCCGGATGGTCATCCCCACCGTGGTCTATGTCGGCACGGATATGGCAGGGCCCGGCCATGTGCGTCACCATGGCGGCGGGCGGCTGGTGCTGGGCGAATCCCCGGCCAGTGCGGCTCTGGCCGAAACTTTCATCCACGCCGGCATTCCCACGGAAGTCTCCGACAACGTCCAGGGCGCACTCTGGGCCAAGATGATCCTCAACTGCGCCTATAACGCCATCTCTGCCATCACGCGCCTGCCCTACGGCCGGTTTGCGCAATTTACGGGAACGGAACAGATACTACGCGATGTGGTGAATGAATGCCTCGCCGTGGCCGCGCGGTTGCATGTCGTGGTGCCGGGTGATGTGCCCGAGGCCGTGCGGCAGATCGCTCTGACCATGCCGAAACAATGCTCCTCCACCGCGCAGGACTTGGCGCGCGGCAAGTCGACCGAAATCGATTACCTGAATGGCTACGTCGTGCGTCAGGGCGAGGCGCTGGGCGTGCCCGTGCCGGTGAATCGCGTACTGCACGCGCTGGTGAAAATGCTGGAAGCTTAAGACCGTGGTTTTGCCAATTCCACGCGGGTATGAATTTTTGGTCCCACGGCATCGTCGACCAGATTGCGGTCCGCCGCCATACCGAAATCCTAGCGGTGCAGCGTGCCGGAGACGAAGAAATCCGCCGTGCCAGCCGCCATCGGTAGCGTTGGTGCGCTAATCAGCAGTGCATCCATATCCTGCATCCGCGTTACGCCGCCAATGGTCAGCTCGCCATGGATCTGGAAATGGGTGGGAGTCAGCGGCGCGATGGACAGGCTGCGGGACGTGACCAGCGGGAATTTGGCGTTGTCGAAATAAGCGGCGGAGCGGAGGGTGGAGACTGTAAATGCCGCATCGTCGAGAGACACATTCACCATGCTGTTTTCCGGGGGCTGGAAATCCAGCGTGAGATGGCCCGCGAACCGGCGGAAATAGCCTTGGGTGGCGAATAAGCCAGGGTCAGCAGCAGCAACGAGCCAAGCCGCGCGTAACGCGGCAAGTGGGGAAAGCCATGCTGCCGGGCTCCAGTCTCAGGTGACGAACGCTGGAAAAGCGCCACGCGCTCCCGCAGGAAAACGCGTGGCGTGGGTCATCCCCGGCTTTTGTACACCCAAGACCAGCCAGAGGCTGGTTTTATTCCCATAATGGCGGGATTATTTGCCCTTAGGCGAGCACGCGTCCGGCCACGGCGTCCAGCTTGGCCAGTAGCGCCGGGTCGCGGGCTTCTGGCGCGGTGATGAGCGCGTATTCGAGCGCCCGGTCGCAGCCATGCGGGCAGACATCGCGTGGCGCGGAGAGGCGCGGAAGCACGTCTTTCACCAGATTGCGGGCCTTGTCGGCATTGCCGAGCAGCACCTTGATAACGGCGTCCACGGTTACGGCATCATGGTCTTCATGCCAGCAATCGTAGTCCGTCACCATCGCCACGCTGGCGTAATCCATCTCCGCCTCGCGGGCGAGCTTGGCCTCGGGCATGTTGGTCATGCCGATCACCGAGCAACCCCAGCTGCGGTACAGGTTGGATTCCGCCAGGGTTGAGAATTGTGGCCCTTCCATCACCAGATACGTGCCGCCGCGCGTATACGGCAAGCCGAGGGCCTTGGCACTTTCCTCCAGCGCGTCGCCGAGGCGCGGGCAGGTGGGGTGCGCCATGGATACATGCGCCACGCAGCCTGTGGTGAAGAAGCTCTTCTCGCGCGCGAAGCTGCGGTCGATGAACTGGTCCACAATCACGAAATGCCCCGGCGGCAGCTCTTCCTTCAGCGAGCCGACAGCGGACATTGAGAGAATATCCGTGACACCCACGCGCTTCAGCGCGTCGATATTGGCACGGTAGTTCAGGCCGGAGGGCGAAATTTTATGTCCGCGCCCATGCCGGGGCAGAAACACGACCTTAAGGCCCTGGTACTCGCCGATCAGCAGCTCGTCGGAAGGCGCGCCCCACGGGGTCTCCACCTTCTCCCAGCGCGTGTTGGTCAGGCCCTCGATGTTATACAGCCCAGATCCGCCGATAACGCCAATCACCGGCTGTTTGCTGTCCGTCATATCCTGCTCCCAAAACAGTAAAGAAATCCCGCGCCGCTTTACGGTTTTTTGCGCGGCTTGGCCATGCGGAGAGGCATGGCTTCACGCCGGCGTTATTGCCCGCCAGCGCCGGGCGTTCATCTGTGCCGCCAGCCAGTCCGCGCTTACGGAAAAATCATCGGGGTGGACCAAACGCAGCCGCCCTCCGGCATGGAACACCACGGCGTTCCTACCCGAGATATGCACGGCGCGCGCCTTGCCGATCTCCGGCCAGGAGAAGCGCTTCACTCGCCGGCAGCAACGTATCTCTAGCCCGGTCTCATCCAGCCGCAGCGTATCTGCCGCGCCGCGAGGTGTGGCGAACCCGCCGGTCAGCAGCCTGAAGAGCCATGAATCCCATCTGCCACAGCGCTTCAAAAACAAAACGCCGCCGTCGTTAGATGGCGGCGTCGTGCGTGTCTTGGTAATCCGGTCCATTGGTCTCAGAACGGAATTTCATCGTCCATGTCATTACCCGGGCGCGTATCCCAGCCGCCCACGGCGCGGGCAGGGGCTTTCGCCGGAGCTGCGGCGCGCGGCGCGTAATCATCCCCGCCGCCCATGCTGCTGCCGCTGTTCGGGTTGCGGTCCAGCAGCACCAGTTCTCCGCCGAAGCGGCCGAGCAGCACCTCGGTCGTATAGCGCTCCTGGCCGGACTGGTCGGTCCATTTGCGCGTTTGCAGCTTGCCTTCCAGATACACCTTCGAGCCCTTGCGCAGATATTTTTCAGCCACCTCGCCCAACTTGTCGTTCATGATGACAACGCGGTGCCACTCCGTCTGCTCCTTGCGTTCGCCGCTCATCTTGTCGTTCCAGGTGTCGGAGGTCGCCACCGTGAGATTGACGATTTTCAGGCCCGATTGCGCGTTGCGGACTTCCGGGTCCTTGCCCAGATTGCCCACCAGAATCACCTTGTTCACACTAGCCGCCACGCGGACCTCCTCAACTCAAAATTGTCTTCCAGGTTACCGCATTCTGCATAAATAAACCAGCAACCAATAATTGCTTTCTAGCGCTTCTGCCCATATCCTACAAGAACATTGCACGAACATTTGGGGCAGACATGGCGGAACAGAAAAGCGCTGGGTTCATCACGGTCCGCGGCGCGCGAGAGCATAATCTCAAGAACATCGACATCCAGATTCCTCGCGAGCAGCTCACGGTCATTACCGGGCTCTCCGGCTCGGGCAAATCATCACTGGCGTTCGACACAATCTATGCCGAGGGCCAGCGCCGCTATGTCGAGAGCCTCTCCGCCTATGCCCGGCAATTTCTGGAGCTTATGGGCAAGCCGGATGTCGATTCGATCGAGGGGCTCTCTCCGGCCATTTCCATCGAGCAGAAAACCACCTCCAAGAATCCGCGCTCCACGGTCGGCACCGTCACGGAAATCCATGACTATATGCGCCTGCTCTGGGCCCGAGCGGGCGTGCCGTACTCCCCCACCACCGGTCTGCCCATCGAGGCGCAGACCGTCTCCCAGATGGTCGACCGCGTGATGACGATGAAGGAAGGCACAAGGCTTTTGCTGCTTGCCCCGGTCATTCGTGACCGCAAGGGCGAGTACAAGAAGGAACTCGCTGAACTCCAGCGCAAGGGCTTCACCCGCGCCAAGATCGACGGCAAGCTCTACGAAATCGACCAGGCTCCGGCGCTGAACAAAAAGCTGAAGCACGAGATCGAGGCCGTGGTTGACCGTGTGGTGGTCAAGCCCGGTTTGGAAAAACGCCTGGCGGATTCTTTTGAAACTGCGCTGAGCCTGACCGACGGCATTGTTTACGCCGAGGATGCCGACAGCGCCGAACGCACCGTGTTCTCCGCCCGCTTCGCCTGCCCGGTTTCGGGCTTCACCATCGAGGAGATCGAGCCCCGCCTGTTCTCCTTCAACTCGCCGCATGGCGCCTGCCCGGTTTGCGATGGGCTCGGGCATGAAATCTATTTCGATCCGCATCTGGTGATACCGGACGAACAGCGCGCGCTGGACAACAACGCCGTCGCTCCCTGGACCGGTGTGCAATCCCCCTATTACGACCAGACGCTGGCCTCGCTTGCCAAGCATTTCGGTGTAAAAATGACGACGCCTTGGGAAAAACTGCCCGATGACGTGCGCAACAAGCTGCTCTACGGCACCGGCAAGGAGGAGGTGAAGTTCACCTATAAGGACTCTGCCCGCGCCTACACGGTCACGAAACCCTTTGAGGGCATCATCAGAAACCTCGAACGCCGCCTGAAGGAAACCGATTCCGCCTGGGTACGCGAGGAACTTTCCCGTTATCATGCCGAGCGCCCCTGCGCTACTTGCCACGGCGCCCGTCTCAAGCCCGAGGCACTGGCGGTGAAGATCGCGGGCAAAAATCCCGCCGAGGTCGCTGAAATGTCCATCGACGATGCGAAAGCGTGGTTCGATACGGTGGCCGACACTCTCACCCCGCAGCGGCTGGAAATCGCCCGCCGAATCTTGCGCGAAATCCATGAGCGTTTACAATTTCTGCTGGATGTGGGCCTGAACTACCTCACCCTGGCGCGCGGCTCGGCCACACTTTCGGGCGGCGAGAGCCAGCGCATCCGCCTTGCCAGCCAGATCGGCTCCGGCCTCACCGGCGTGCTCTATGTGCTGGACGAACCCAGTATCGGCCTGCACCAGCGTGACAAT
>JAQUAC010000372.1 GCA_028687415.1 Acidocella sp.
CAATGACGCGCTCAACTTCGTGCGCAACTTCGTCGCCGCCGACGGGCTGCAGCTATCCGACCGGATCTGGCGCCTGGACCGGCATGCGCGCGACCTCGTGGTGAACCAACTGGAGATGTCGATCATCCAGGGCCACGGGGCCGGCCAGGCGGCGCGCGAGTTCCTAGCCCGCGGCGTGCCCGTCTCGGCCGAGGTCACGGCCAAGGTCGGCGCGGCCAACGCGACGGCGATCGGCAAGGACGTGGCCTCCGCGCTGATGCGCGACGCCGGCAGCCCGATGGACAACGCCATGCGCCTGTTTCGCACAGAGATCAATCGCGCGCATGGCGAGGCCTACATGATGGCCGGGGAGAAAAGCCCCTTCTTCGGCGGCTGGCGCTACCTGCTCTCGCCGGCGCACCCGAAGCCCGACATCTGCGACCTGCTCTCCACGCAGAACCTGCACGGCCTTGGGCCCGGCGTCTACCCGAACCGCGCCAAATGCCCCTGGCCGGCGCACCCGAACACGCTGTCATTCGTCGAGATCGTATTCAAGGACGAGGTCACCGCCGAGGACAAGGCGGGCAAGGAAACGCCACTGGAGGCGCTGGCCAGGCTCACCCCGGCGCAGCGCATCGGCGCGCTGGGGCAGGGCAAGACGGAGATTTTTGACGCGGGCAAACTGCGGCAGGGGATGATACGCACGCCGCTGTCGAGCGTGAAGAAGCGGGTGGCATAATGGCCTCGTGCTGGCGGCATTGGTAGGGGTATCGAGGAGGCCAGCATGGGGCCATTTTTGGAATAATAAAAGGGGGAGTCATGCGCAGGATCACGCTGGTGCTTTGTTTGATCCTTCCGGCGCTCGCGTGGGGGCAGGTCAATTGGAAATATCGTGATCATCCGGACCCAATGGGGCGGGGAGTAACTCACATCGCTGCTGCTGTGAGCAATAGTCCAATTACTTTTTCCTCTCCCTACGGTGGGGCTCAGTATGCAACGCTAATGTTGCGGAGGGCTCCCCGGGGCGGCGGCGACGTATTGCTTTCCTTCCGGCGCGCTCACTTTCTCTGCCACTCCGACTGCAGCGTGCTGGTGCGATTCGATGAGAAAAGAGCAGAGCGGTGCATGGCAGTGCAACCCAATGACCACTCAACTGATGCGATTTTCTTGAACTGCTACGGCAGATTTGTCAAGGAGCTACGCACCGCCAAGAAGCTGAGGATCGAGGCACTGTTTTATCAGGACGGAAACCGCGTGATGGAATTCGACGTGGGCGGGTTGGTGTGGGCTGAGCCGGAAGCGAAGAAGTCGACGAACAAAGAACGCGAGGTGCTCAAGATCACACCGGGCGAGCAGGCATTGAATCGTTGCGCCGCTGAAGCAGGGGCCAAAATAGCTGGCACACAAGACTTTGTTTCTGCGGTGCGAGAGTGCTTTGTGGGCACCCGCGCGCAATGGGGCTGTCGGCGCGTGGCCATGGAGGGGAAAGGAATGGATGGCATTGAGTACGTGGAAAGCATTAGGACCTGTCTGAGACCGTCCGCCGGAACCAAGCGTTGATAAACTGATCTTCGGCGAGGAGCTGATGGCGAAGTTCTACAGTGACTCGCCCATGCCGCGGCATCCGAACCGGCAGCACGTCAAGACTGCGAAGTCTTAAGCAGCACAGCGGGGGCGCAACGCCCCCGCTTCTTTTCCAACCGAAAAAATCGGCTATTTTTACCCCCTAAAAATAGCCGACCGTTTCCGGGACACTCCGCATCACACGGGCGCTTGTGCCTGATGAGGAGACTCGGAAATGAAACTGCATCTGCTCGACGCGATCACCGGACTGTGGGCAAACTGGAAAGGTAACACCGACGGATCGGCGCACGTTGCCTTGACCAAAGTCGGCACCGTCGCTGTTGCAGCGGGCCCGGCGGCGAAGGCGGCCGCGATCCCTGTGACCATGGCCACGGACCAGCCGGCGCAGGACTCCAACATCACCAAGGTCGCCGGCGCAGCGCTGGCGCTCGGCGCAGCCGCCAAGGCCGCGGCGATCCCGGTCACGATGGCGACCGACCAGCCCCCGCTGGGCGTCAAGGCGCCGGGCGATTACGAGACCGTCGCCGCGAGCCAGGCTGACCAGGTCCTCGGCGCAACGGGCGCGGCCGGCGACTATCTGGATCAGCTCCTGCTCATTCCGGCCAACGCGAATCCTGGCGCAGTCTCGATCAAGGACGGCGCCGGAGCGGCGATCACTGTTTTCGCCGGGGGTGCGGCTTCGGTCGCCGTGCTCGACGCGATCCCGGTGCCCATCCATGCGACCAGCGCGGCCGGCGCCTGGAAGGTGACCACCGGCGCGGACGTGAGCGTCATCGCAACCGGCAAGTTCACGGCGTAAGGCTCGCGCCGCACACCATGTTCGCGCCAAGGCGCATCCGACTCGAAGCGCTCGCCCCGGACGGGGTGATCCGCTTTTTATCCGAACTGCCGCGGCTGACCCTGGACGGGGCCACGCCGAGCACCTGGGTCACTGTCACCCGCGCTGGCACGT
>JAQUAC010000373.1 GCA_028687415.1 Acidocella sp.
GATGCCTGTGACGGGTTCGGCAAGATGCTGGTGGATGCCGGGGAAATTTCCCTGCGCGTGCAGCGCTTCCGGGGCGCTGCGGCGCAGCTTCTGGAACTGGTTGGGGCGGGGCTGGGTGTGGCACTGCTCTCCAGCCGCTTGAGCGTGGCGCCGCCGCTGGCGGTGCGTAAATTCGCAGAGCCGGAACTCTCCCGCCGGATTCAGTTGGCGGCGGTGGCGGGCAGGCCGCTCGGCCCGGCAGCGTCGAGTTTCATTAAACTCTGCCGGGCGCAGGCGTTTTCGTAGGCTGGCTTACTCCGCCATCGCCGAGGCGTCGGAGCGCGTGGCCCCCACGCGCGCGGCCAGGGAGGCGGCCATGAATGGGTCCAGCGCGCCGTCGAGCACCGCCGCCGGGTTGCCGGTCTCGTAATTGGTGCGCAGATCCTTCACCAACTGGTAGGGGGCGAGCACGTATGAGCGGATCTGGTGGCCCCAGCCGATCTCGGTTTTGGCGGCTTCAATACTCGCGGACGCGGCTTCCCGCTTCTGCAACTCCTGCTCATACATGCGGGCTTTCAGCATGTTCATCGCGGTGGCGCGGTTGCGGTGCTGGGAGCGGTCCGTCTGGCAGGCCACGATGATGCCCGTGGGCACATGGGTGATGCGGATGGCGGATTCGGTCTTGTTCACGTGCTGGCCACCGGCACCGGAGGCGCGGAACGTATCCACCTTCAGGTCGGCGGGGTTGATCTCGATCTCAATGGTGTCATCAACCACCGGATACACCCACACGGACGCGAAGCTAGTCTGGCGGCGTGCATTGGCATCAAACGGCGAGATGCGCACGAGGCGGTGCACCCCGGCCTCGGTCTTCAACCAGCCATAGGCGTTGGGGCCAGTGATCTGCATGCTCACGGATTTGATGCCCGCCTGCTCGCCCTCAGACATGTCGAGGATATCAACCTTGAAGCCCCGCGCCTCGGCCCAGCGCGTGTACATGCGCATCAGCATCTGGGCCCAGTCCTGCGCCTCCGTGCCGCCGGCGCCGGCGTTGATTTCCATGAACGCATCGCGGCCATCGGCCTCGCCGGAAAGCAGCGATTCGATCTCGCGCTGCTTCGCGCCTTCGGCCAGGCGCTCTAGGGCGGCGATGCCGTCCTTTACCATGGCCTCGTCGCCTTCAGCCTCGGCCATCTCGATCAGCTCGATCGTGTCCTTGGTCTCGGTTTCAATCTTGCGCACGCCATCGACAAGTGTGGCGATGCGGCCACGCTCCCGCATCACCGCTTGTGCGGCGTCGGCGTCATTCCATAGAGCAGGGTCCTCGGCGCGGGCGTCTAGCTCGGCGAGTTTGATAAGTGCGGCATCCCAGTCAAAGATGCCTCCTCAGCAGGGCGACCGAACGGCCGATCTGCTCATTTAATTGGTCTGATTCTGCGGACATTTTTGCTCACTACTCCAAGCGGAGGGACTTAGTATAGCCCGCCGAGGGATTTATCGATATTCGAAGGAGGCGCTGCAGGTGCCGCAGGGGCGCTTGGCGCCCCCGGGGCATCTGGTGCGGCGGGCGTGGCGCCGGTATCGGTTGCGCCGTTATCCAGCCCGCCAAGCAGCGAGTTCTGGCTCTGAGCACCGGGGGACTGACCGGGTTTGAAGGCTTCCGTCACCATCGTGCCATTCGGCTCAGGCACCTGTTGCAAGGTCATCCCCTGCGGCACGGCGAAGTCGATATTCGGCTGGTTGGCGAGCGCCGCCTTCATGTACTCGTTCCAGATTGGCCCGCACACATTGCCGCCCGTCTCGTTATTACCCAGGCTGGCTGGGGTGTCGTAGCCGACCCAGCAACCGGTGACGATGCCGGGGGTGAAGCCTATGAACCAGGCATCGTTGAAATTGTTGGTGGTGCCGGTCTTGCCGGCCACAGGCTGGCTGATGCCCTGCACAGCCGGCCCACCCGTGCCGCGCAGCACTACGCCTTTCATCATGGTGATTATCTGGAAGGCCGAATCCGGGTCGGTCAGCTGCTGACCGGAAACAGTGAGTTGCGGCGGTTGGCTGGGGTCGCCATTCACGCAGTTATCACAGGTTTCGCCGGGGGATTGGTACAGCACGGTGCCATCCGGGTTGGTCACGCTGTCGATCAGGCTGGGCTGGATCTGCCGCCCGTACTGGTCAAGCTCGCCATAGGCGGTGGTCATCTTCCATAGTGTCGTGTCGATGGCACCGATGGCTGAGGGATAATAAGGTGGCATTTGGTCGACAATGCCGAAATCCTGGAAGGTTTTCGCCACGTTGGTCAGCCCGATCTGCCGCGCCAGGTGCAGAGTTGCCAAGTTTAGAGATTCTTCCAGCGCATGGAAGATCGGCACCGGGCCCTGGAAAGTGTTCTCGTAATTGCCGGGGCGGTAGACAGTGCCGTCCGGTAGTTGCTGCACGAAGGGGCCATCCAGCACCGGGGCATCCGGCTGGATGCCCTGTTCCATGGCTGTGAGGTAGACCAGCGGCTTCACCGAAGAACCTGGCTGGCGCTG
>JAQUAC010000374.1 GCA_028687415.1 Acidocella sp.
CTCGGAGCTGGTGGTGACGCGCGCCGCCGGCATCTCGGCCTGGCAGTTCCTTGCCGTGCCGGTGCTGCTCGCCTGCCTGTTCGGCATGATCGGCACGGCAGGCATCAGCCCGGTCTCGGCGCTCATGTATAGCCGCGCGGAAGCCTTGGACAACGCTTATCTCAAGCCCGGCGGCGGCCCGCTTTCGCTCAATGGCGGCGAGCTCTGGGTCCGCCAGTCGGATACCGGGCTGGTGCCGGACGGCGTCGCCGTGCTGCATGCCGGCGACGTGCGCCTGCGCGACAATTTTCTGCATGCGGACCACGTCACCATCCTGCGCCTGGACAGCCAAACCGGGCTGCTGGCCCGCATAGAAGCGGCACACGCAACCCTCACCCCCGGCAATTGGCGCCTCTCGGGCGTGAGTATGTTGCGGCCCGACGCCCCGCCGCAACATGCCGACAACATCGCTTTCCCCACCGACCTCACCGTCCACCGGGTGCAGGAGAGCTTCGCCTCGCCGGATTCACTCTCATTCTGGGCGCTGCCTGGCTTCATCAAGGTGCTGAAGCGCTCCGGTTTCTCACCTATCCAGCATGAGCTGGCCTTCCAGGCGCTGGCCGCCTTGCCTTTGCTCTGCGCCACCATGGCCCTGGTCGCCGCCGGGTTCTCTATGCGCCCCTCTCGGCGCGGCGCGGCGGGCAAAACGCTGATTTCCGGTGTGGGCTGCGGCTTCGCCCTGTTCATGATCTCCGAGGTCGCCAACCAATTTGGCACCTCCGGCGCCATCCCCGTGATGCTCGCGGCCTGGGCTCCGGCGCTGTCCGGCCTGTTTTTGGCGCTTGCGTTGTTGCTGCATCTGGAAGATGGCTGAGCCATGACCCGTACTGGCCGATTCCTGTTCGCCCTTGCCGCCTCAACTTGCCTTGCCGGTGTGGCAGCGCAGGCACAGCAACTCGGCACCCTCGCCTCCAGCGCCCCGGCACAAGGCCCCTCAAACGCGCCGGTGAGCTTCACCGCTGACGAGGTGGCGTATGACAAAACCGGGAATATTGTCACCGCCAGCGGGCATGTCCACGCCATCCAGAACGGGCAAACGCTGTACGCCGACAGCGTGAAGATGAACCGTACCACCGGCGTGGTCACCGCCGACGGCCATGTGATGCTGGTGCAGCCCACGGGTGAAACGGTCTATGCCAACCACGCGGTGCTGGACAAAGGCATGAAGGACGCCGTGATGCGCGGTGTCGCGGCACGGCTGGCCGATAACGCCCGGATCATCGCCAACGGCGCGCGGCGCACGGATGCGAAGCTCGATGAATTGTCGAAGGTCGTCTACTCCGCCTGCGACCTGTGCAAGACCAACCCGCGCGCCGCGCCCACCTGGGCGATCCGCGCCAAGACCGCGACACGCGACCTTGAACACCACATGATCGAGTTCCATGACGCGGAGCTGGAATTCCACGGTTTTCCGGTTTTTTATTCGCCTTATATGTCCCAGCCGGACCCCTCGGTGAAACGTAAGACCGGGTTTCTGATTCCCAATATCGGCTCCACCTCGCGGCTCGGCGCCTTTGTCATGGTGCCGTATTTTATCGTCATCGACCAATCCTCCGACATCACGCTCACTCCGATCATCGCCACCAAGCAAGGCCCGGCCCTGCGCGCCGATTACCGCCGCGCCTTCAATAACGGGCAGATCAACATCAACCTCTCCGGCGGGCATGATCGCGGGGATTTCGGCGAATCCGTCTTCTCCAACGGCGTCATCAACCTGAACGATAGCTGGCGCGCCGGCTTCAACTACAACCACGCCTCCAGCCCGCGATATCTCGACGATTTCAGCATCCTGCCTAACGCCTCCTACCTGACCAGCAACGCCTATTTGGAAGGCTTCTCCTCCGGCTCCTACGCACGGCTGGAAGCGGAGACCTTCCAGGGCCTCGTCGCCAGCGTGAACCAGAGCGAGCTGCCGATCGTCGCCCCTTACGGGCAATACCATTTCATCTCGGGCCAGGACGCGCTGGGCGGCCAGTTCAGCGTCGATGCCAGCGCCTTCAACGTGCTGCGCAAACTCGGCACGAATACCCGGCGCATTTCCGCCACGCCGGGCTACTCAGTGCCCTTCTCGCTGCCTTACGGCGTTGTCGGCACGGCGCGGGTGGAACTGATCGCCGCCGGCTACTCCTCCAGCAAGACGTACCAGCAGCCAAATTACAGTGCGATAAGTGGCGGCAGCGCCAGCCGCGTGCAGCCTTACGGCGCGGTCTTCGTGCGCATGCCCTACATCCGTTCCGCCGGTAAATGGGGCTCGCAGCTCATCGAGCCGGAAGCGCAAATCGTCACCTCACCGAATGTCGGCATCTCGCAGAACGCCTACATTCCGAACGAGGACAGCCTCGACCTCGAATTCTCCGACACCAATCTGTTCGACCTCAACCGCTATCCCGGCATCGACCGGCTGGAGGGCGGCAGCCGCGTGGATTATGCCCTGCACGCCGCCTGGTATCTGCCGCAAGGGGCAAATC
>JAQUAC010000066.1 GCA_028687415.1 Acidocella sp.
CGGTGGCAATGCCCAAAGCCTTGCCGATGATCGCGTCCGCATCCGCCGGATTGGACTTCATGTACTCCTCACCTTCAACGAAAGCCTGGATCATGGCGGTGACCATGGCCGGGTCCTTTTCGATGGTCTTTGGCGTCACCACCAGCACGTCGGTAATTAGGCCCTTCGCGTCCTTGGAGGAAAACAGCACATGGAATTTCTTGCCGCCCCCGGCTTGCACAATGGCGGAGACGTTGGGCTCATAGGTCACGCCCACCTTGGTGGACCCGCCGACCATGATGCCGGGCACGCTTTCGGCCGTGGTGTCCACGGGGATGATGTCCTTCTCGCTCAGCCCTTCCTGCTGCAGCGCATAGCCGAGCAGGAAGTCGGAGGGGGAGAGCGCGGCAAAGGCGACTTTCAGCCCCTTGAGCTGTTTCACGCTGGTGATGTCGTCAGTAGAGAGCATGGCATCAGCCCCGGCGGAGTAGTCGATGGGCATGATGACCTTTAGATGCCAGCCCTTGGCGTTGGCGCCGATCACCTGGTCATAAGTCAGTGTCGTGGCATTCACCTGCCCGGCATACACGGCGCCCGGCATGGCGGCGGTGTCGTTGAAGTTCACCAGCTGCACATCCAGCCCGTGCTTGGCATAGAAGCCTTTCGCCATCGCTACGTAGATGGGGCCATAGCCGATCCAGGGCACGATGCCGAGGGTCACATGCTGGCTGGCGAAGGCGCTGGCGCTGGTGGCGGTCAGTATGGCAAGGGCGGCGGCGGTGTTCTTCAACGCGAGGGAGAGCTTGGTCCGGGCATTCGACATGCTTGCATCCTTATGACGGTTAACGGCTACGGAATAGGCTGAGGAAGCATAATTAACGATCGTTAGCGCTAAGTTTGTGCAAATATCGCGTCTGATATCTTTGGGTCTGAGTCTGTATGATGGTTTTATAATCACAAATGCTGAGTTACGCGCTCTGCGCCAGCGGTAACATGGCTTGCTTTGCCTAATTACTTTCCTTATTCGGAAACTATGCCCCGCAGGAATACGCCGTTCAAAGGCAATATCAGCGATATCGACATCAGGCTGCTGCGCCTCTTCGCCACGGTGGCCGAATGCGGCGGTTTCGCCGCGGCGGAGGCGCAGTTGCAGACAGGTCTGTCTACCATAAGCAAGCATGTGAAGGAGCTGGAGACCCGGCTTGGCGTGCGGCTGTGCCGGCGCGGCCGGGCCGGGTTCGCGCTCACCGACCAGGGGCGGGAAGTCTACCTTGCCGCGCAGCAACTGCTCAGTGCGATGGATGCGTTCCGCTACCGCATGAACGACATCCACACGGAAATCGTCGGCGAGCTTAACCTGGGTATTGTCGATACGCTGCTGACGGACCCGAATTTCCGGCTCTCTGCCGTGCTGGCTGCGGCCAAGCGGCGCGCGCCGCGCGTGCAGGTGAACATTGCGGTGGACCCGCCGAACCTACTGGAAAAGGCGGTGCTGGAGGAAACGCTGCATGCCGCCATCGTCACCATCCGTCAGCGCCTGCCGGGGTTGGATTACCGTTTCCTCTATGGTGAGCAGAATAATCTGTACTGCGCCGAGATGCATCCGCTTTACCGGCGTTGCCCGGATGACGTGGTGGCTGAGGATTTCGTTGGGTGCGAGCTGGTAGGGCGCTCTTACGCCGAGCAAGAGGAGGCGCGGCAGCTGCACGGCGAACTTACGCGCACGGCAACTGCCAACGACGTGGAGGGCGTGGCTCTGCTGGTGCTGACCGGGCGTTACCTGGGTTATCTGCCGGACCATTACGTGGCGGCCACCACCTTTCCTGTGGCGCTGCGCCCGGTGCTGCCGCAGCTTTACGGTTATTCGGTGGAGATAGAGTTGGCGACCCGGCAGAATGCGCACCATCCGCCGGCGGTGATGAATTTTCTGGGCGAGCTGGGGCGGGAATTCGGCATTGCCGGGCGTGCGCGCTGACTTATTCGGCCTTGGGCGCGGCGGCCACATGCCGGCGCAACTCGGCCAGGAACAGTTTGAGCAAAGGCTGGTCACGTTCCGAACGGCGGAAAGCGGCAAAATGCTGGGAGAAGAACTGGTAGGTCTGCGGCTTCAGCGCGCGCATCTCGCCCTTGGCGGCATAGGCGTCGCCGATATGGCGTGGCAGGAAGCCGATATATTGCCCGGAGAGGATCAGCATCGTCTGCGCCTCCATGTGGATTACGTTGGCGCTCGCGCGCGGGTGATTGACCCGGCACAAATCCTCCAACTGCCGGTAGCCGCGCACGGAGAACAGCGAGGTGTCAATATCCGCCACGCTTGGCGATTCCACCTGAAAGAGACTGTGCGCCGCGCCGCAATACAGCGCCTGCGCCTCGCGGTGCAGCGGCACATACACCACCCCCGGCCCCTGCTTGGCGAAGGGGCCGATGACGACATCCCGGTGGCCTTCCGTTACCCATTGCTCCAACTCATGCGGGGTACCGAGGCGCAGATCGATGAACGCCTCCGGCGCCGCGGCGATGACCCGCCCCAGCGGCGCTTGCAAGCCCAGTGCCGGGCTGGAGGCCACGCCATCAACAATGCCGATGGCGAGCCGCCCCAGCAGCCTGTCTCCCGAGCGGGTGACGCGCTTCTGGAACATGTCGATATCAGCAAAGAGCTGGCGCGCGGCAGTCAAGGTGGCTTCGCCGAACGGGGTGAGACGGAAGCCGCCCCGCCCGCGCAGGCAGAGCGGCGCACCGAGGCTGCGCTCCAGCGAGGCAATATGCGTGCTGAGCGTGGATTGCGAGAGGTTGAGGGCGATCTGCGCCCCGGCAAAGCTGCCGGCCTCGGCCAGTGTTACGAAGACCCGCAGCAGGCGCAGGTCGATATTGTCCAGGCGGCGCATGCAGGCAGCATACATTGAAAATTGTGGATGTGAACAAGAGGATAAGGGGCAGACATGCTAAGTGTCGGAGATTTGGCGGGGCTGTGGACCCGGTCGCTGTTGGTGCTGCCGGACGGCACGCGGGATACCGCGACGGAGGTGGTCTGGCTCCAAGGGCCGGGGGGGTATGCGGATCTGCGTCAGGCGCCGGGGCAGCCTGATTTTTCCCATGTGCGTTGCCTGGACGACCTCACCGCCGCTGATTGCGCCTGGCTTGCCACGCAGCAGGGCTTTGCCGGTACGCTGAGCTGCGCGGATGGGTATTTTGAATGGGGGCGGGAGATTGATTACCAGCCCCCGGCTGCACAGCCGGATAGCGGGCGGCTGTTCTGGCAGGGGGATATTCTAGTCGAGACCGGGCGCTATGCCGATTATCTGGAGCGTTGGCACCGCGACCCGGCTTGCGGGGTGGCTCCGTGTGGCGAGGTTGCGCTGGTGTCTCCTGGGGATGGCCGCCCAATGCGGCTGGTGCGGACGGGAGATTGCTTCATGTTCGCGTGTGGCCGGGCGGAGACGCGCTTTGTCGCGCCCACGCTCGCAGAATGCGTGGCTGGGGCGGCAGATTTGGCGACAGCGCGGGCGTTGCTGGATTGCGAGATTTCTTTCGGACGCATCGCCGGCGGGGCGTGGCGCATCTTGCGGTCCACTCTGCCGTTCCGCGTTGGGGCGGTACTGGACCCGGCCGGGATGGGCACGCTTGGGTTGCGCGATACATCGGTATTTATCAATATAAATCTCTAAAAGTTTTGATATTTTTACAAGTTATCGCTTGTTAAGCTGCGCCGGTATCGCCACCATAAAAAGGCTCCGGATCATGAAGCTTCCCCGTCTGCTGGCAGGTTTTGGCCTCGCCGCCGCGCTACTTGGCATCGCTGCCCAGGCACGCGCCGCCGACCGCATTCGCATTCTCTGCCCCACATGGTCCGGCTATGCGCCGATCTTTGTCGCTAAAGACTTGGGCTATTTCAAAGCCATGGGGCTGAACGTCACTATCAATTTCGACGATGAGCGCGCCGACGTGATGGCCGCCATGGCGCGCGGTGATATCGAGGTGGATATGCGCACGGCGGGCGAGTACCAGGGGCGCCCGCGCGATGAGAGCACGCCCGGCATCATCATCGGCACCATTGATGAATCATTGGGCGGAGATGGCATGATTGCCGATGGCTCGATCAAATCCGTGGCTGATCTCAAAGGCAAGATTGTTGCTTCCGAGCTGAACATTCCGGGCCGGCTGCTGTTGCAACTGGAACTAAAGAAATATGGGATGACGCTGAAGGATTTGCAGATGAAGGAGATCGCCTCGGCGGATACGATCTCGGTGTTCGCTGATCCCTCTGTCTCCGCCGTGGTCAGCTACGAGCCGTATCTCTCCCAGGCGCTGAAGGTGGATGCCTCGCGCCATCCGAGCGAGATCGTCTCATCAGCGCAATATCCCGGCTATATCGTGGATGTGATTATCGTGCGTGGGGATGACCTCAAGGCCAATCCGCAAAAATACAGGAACTTCCTTGTTGGTGTTTACAAGGCTATTGATTATTACAACAAGAATCCTGATGGCTTCGATAAGATCGCGGCGCCGCATTATGATCTCTCGGCGGCGGATTTCAAGGCGAGCATCAATGGCACGCTGGTCTATACTGGCCTCAAGCAGACGCAAGGCGAGATGGGCAGTCCCGGCAAGCCTGGCTCGCTTTACGGTGTGTTCGATACGCTGATGGAGCTGAACCTGGAGAACGGCGCGGCAAACCATAAGCTGAGCGCAGATAAATCCATCGATAGCGCCGTGATCTCTACAATTTCACAGAACGACCTGAACTGACCATGGCTGATGCGCCGTTGCTTGGCAGGCTATTCGTTTTTCGCGGCACGCTCCCCCGCGGTGTAAGGTTCGGTGCGGGCGCGGCGACAGCGGCGGCTGCGGTGGGGCTATGGGCGGCGGCCCCGGCTTTAGGGTGGATCGCGCCGGTGTTCCTGCCGTCACCATGGGCGGTGTTGCGGGCGTTGTGGACGATGACGACGCAGAACGGGCTACTGGGCGATGCGGGGATTTCCATCGCCCGCGTCTGGGGGGCGTTCCTGCTCGCGGCGATCCTCGCTGTGCCCATTGGCATATTGATGAGCAGCTACCGTATCATCGGCGCGGCGCTGGAACCGCTGATCGATTTCATTCGCTATCTACCAGTGCCGGCTTTGGTGCCGCTTAGCATCATCTGGTTCGGCATTGGCGAGGAGACGAAAATCTTCCTGCTCTGGCTGGGCACATTCTTTCAGCTCGTACTGCTGGTGGCGGAGGATATGAAGCGCGTGCCGCATGAGTATTTCGAGACCGCATATACGCTCGGCGCAAAGCCGTTTCAGGCGCTCACCAGTGTTGCGCTGCGCGCCATGGCGCCGTCGCTCATGGACAATCTGCGCATCACGCTCGGCTGGTGCTGGACCTATCTCATTATCGCGGAAATCGTTGCCGCCTCCAACGGGCTTGGCTTCGTGATCTGGACGGCGCGGCGCTATATGGCCACCGACCAGGTGATGGCGGGGGTGTTGGTGATCGGGCTCATTGGTCTTGTCAGCGATCAACTGTTGCGCGCGCTGCACCGCGCTATGTTCCGGTATCTATAGCCATGTTCACGCCTGTTCCATATTTACAATTTTCTGGGGTAACTAAGAGTTTTGGTGCGTTGCCGGTGGTGGAGGCGCCATTCAACCTCACCATTCCGCGTGGCCAGTTCGTGGCGTTTCTCGGGCCATCCGGCTGCGGCAAGACCACGCTGATGCGCATGGTCGGCGGGCTGGATACGCCGAGTGGCGGGCTGATTCTGCTGGAGGGGGCTTCGGTTGGCGGGCCGGACCGGCGGCGGGGGATGGTGTTCCAGTCCTACTCGTCCTTTCCGTGGCTCACGGTGGAGCAGAACGTGCTGTTCGGCATGAAGTACCGCAAGGATATGCTGCCGGCGGAGAAACGTGAACGTGCCGTGCATTATCTGAAGCTGGTCGGGCTGGGGGCATTCGGCAAGAGCTATCCGGCGCGGATTTCCGGAGGCATGCGCCAGCGCGTGGCCATTGCGCGCACGCTGGCGGCGGGCTCGGAGGTACTGCTCATGGATGAGCCCTTTGGCGCGCTCGACGCGCAGTTGCGCGAGGAATTGCAGGTAGAGCTTCGGCGCATCCAGATGGAGGATGCGAAGACCGTGATTTTCGTGACACATGACGTGGAGGAGGCGGTGTTCCTAGCTGACCGCGTGATTGTGTTCTCACCGCGCCCAGCCAGCATCCGCGCGGATATAGATATCACCGCCAGGCTGGGGGCGGCGAGAGACTTGGAGCTGCGCGATAGTGCTGAATTTTTTCGTATTCGCACTGAGATTCTGCACATGCTGCGCCATGCACCGGCAATGGGGGGATAATGAATTTTACTGGTAAGACGGTACTTATCACTGGCGCGAGCCGCGGCATCGGCCTCGGCGTTGCCAAAGGTTTTGCTGCCGCTGGTGCCACGCTGTACATGCTGGCGGATGATGCCGGGGTGCATGCGGCGGCCAAAGCCCTTGGCGCTACAGGGTATGTGGCGGATATCACAGATGAAGCTGCTGTGGCGCAGGTGCTGGTGGGGCTTCCGCGTATTGATGTGCTCATCAACAATGCCGGGCTGGAACGCCTGACGCCGCTCGATGATCTTTCCGCCGAGACACTGGAGGTGTTCCGCCGTGTGCTCGATATTAATGTCACGGGCACCTATATCGTCACCCGCCAGGTACTGCCGCGCATGCGGGCTGGCGGGCGCATCATCAGCACGGCCTCGGTCTGGGGGCGTGTGGGCGAGCCGCTATTCGGGGCTTATGTCGCTTCCAAACACGCGATCATCGGGCTGACGAAGGCCTGGGCAAAAGAGCTTGGTTCACGCGGCATAAATGTAAATGCGGTGGCACCCGGATGGGTGCAGACCGGGGCGGCCATGCACTCTCTGGAGTTGATGGCGGCGCGGTGCGGAGAAGCTGAGGATATGCTGCTGAATGCGATCCTCGCGGGACAAGCCCTGCCGGGGTTGATGCAGCCTGAGGATATGCAGGGCGCATATCTGTTCCTGGCCTCGTCCTATGCCGCCAACATCACAGGCCAGACATTAGGGGCGGATAGAGGAGAGGTGCCATGGTGATACGGGTTCTGGTGACGGGGGCCGCCAGTGGGATTGGTCTTGCCACGGCGCGGGCGTTTCTGGCGCAGGGAGCGCTGGTGCTTGGGCTGGATATTTCTGCGCCGCCAGATGGTGTTGCTTGTATTCATACGGATCTTTCGGAACCGGACTCCGTGCGCGCGGCGGTGGCGGAAGCCGCTGAGCATCTTGGCGGGTTTGATGTTCTGGTGAACTGTGCCGGGGTTGAATATGACGCGCCGTTAGCATCACTTGATGTCGCGGCGCTGGACCGGATGTTCGCCATTAATATACGCGGACCGATGCTGGTTACGGCTGCGGCGCTGCCGCATATTGCTAAAGGTGGCGCTATCGTCAATATCGCGTCCGAGCTTGGCTATCTCGGCCGGGCCGGGGCTTCCGGTTATTGCGCCACCAAAGGCGCGATGCTGAGCCTCACGCGCTCCTGGGCGCGGGAGCTGGGGCCGGATATCCGTGTGAATGCTGTTGCCCCTGGCCCCATAGACACGCCGCTTCTAAATTTTGCCGGTATGAGCACGGCTTTACAAAAGCTTGAGACCAGCAACCTGCTGGGGCGCATCGGCAGACCAGAAGAAGTGGCGGCGGTGATTTTGTTTCTGGCTAGCCCGGCGGCAAGTTTCGTGACCGGGCAATGCTACAGCGCCGATGGCGGCGCGGCGATGCACTAGAGGAGTCGATATGGTCGAAACTGTGTTCATGGCGGAACTCTCCTGGCCGGAATGGCGGGAAAAGATCGAAGGTGGCGCCATCATCTTTATTCCCATCGGTGCCACGGAGCAGCACGGGCCTCATCTGCCGCTGAATGTGGATGTGATTCTGCCGACGGCGGTGTGCGAGGCGGTCGCGCGCAACACTGGCGGGCTGGTAGCGCCCTCGTTGGCTTATGGGTATAAATCCATGCCGCGCTCTGGCGGCGGCCAGAGCTTCCCTGGCACCGCCAGCCTGGACGCGAACACGCTGAGCCTGATGTTGCGCGACATCATCCGTGACATGGGTGTGCATGGGGTGCGGCGTTTTGTGCTGGTGAACGGGCATTTCGAAAATACCTGGCCGGTGGTTGAAGGTCTTGACCTGGCCTTGCGCGAGTTGCGTCGTGACGGCATTGCGGATGTTACCGCCATGCGTCTGGAATACTGGGATTTTGTGAAGCAGGCGACTCTGGATCGAATCTTCCCGGACGGCTTCCCTGGCACCGAACTGGAGCATGCGAGCCTGATCGAGACCTCGCTGATGTTGAAACTGCGGCCAGATCTGGTGGATGTCTCAAAAATCCCTCAGGAGGGTAGGGCATCATTCCCGCCTTACGACATTTTTCCACCGCCGCCAGGGTATTTGCGGGAGAGCGGTGTACTGGCCGATGCGCGTGGTGCAAGTGCCGAAATCGGCGAATGGCTGCTGCATGACCATGTCTCGATGATCACGGCAGCAGTAAAAAAGGAATTCGGTCTATGACGCTTTTCGAGCCGCAGGATGCGGCGCTCATACCGCGCTTTGCCGGTCTGTCCAGCTTCTTTCGTCTGCCGGTACTGAGCGACCCATCGGCGGTGGATGTGGCGCTGGTCGGCGCGCCGTTTGACGGCGGCACCACCAACCGTGCCGGCACGCGGCACGGTCCGCGCGAGATACGCAACCAGTCCAGCCTTATGCGCCGCATTAATGCTAATGGCATCTCGCCTTATGACAAGCTGCGCGTGGCTGATCTGGGGGATTCGCCGGTGAACCCGATTAACCTTCTCGATGCGCTAAAAAAGATAGAAGGGTTTTTCAATGTCATTGCGCAGGCGGGTGCCCTTCCCATCACCGCCGGGGGAGATCATCTTATCACCTTGCCGATTCTACGCGCGCTTGGGCATGAGAGTCCGGTTGGGCTGATTCATTTTGATGCACATTCTGATACCAACGATCTCTATTTTGGAAATAATCCATACACCCATGGCTCGCCGTTTCGCCGCGCCGTGGAGGAAGGGGTGCTGGACCCGAAGCGTGCGGTGCAGATTGGCATTCGTGGTTCCTATTACCATGAGTCTGATTTCGACTTCGCCCGCGCGAACGGTTTCCGGATCATTGCCATGGACGAGGTGGTTCAGCGTGGTATTGGGGATGTGATCACCGAGGCGCGAGAGATCGTGGGTGACGGCGCCACCTATGTTTCTTTTGATATTGACAGCCTGGACCCCGCCTATGCGGTAGGCACCGGTACGCCGGAAATCGGCGGGTTTACCACGCGCGAGGCGCAGGCCATGCTGCGCGGTCTCGCGGGGCTCAACATCATCGGCGCGGATGTGGTGGAAGTCTCACCGCCATTCGACCCCACGGGCCTCACCGCCCTCACCGGCGCAACGATGATGTTTGAACTGCTCTGTGCCATAGCGTCGGGTCGCTGACATGGCACATGGGTATGAGAGTGGGCGGCTTGACCTACCATTTGTTGGTATCTGCACTTTTGGCAAATATCCGTTGCAGCTGGATTGGGACCGCATAGATGCCGATGTGGCGGTTCTGGGTGCGCCGTTTGATGGCGGCACGCAATGGCGGGCCGGCGCGCGCTTTGGCCCTCGCGCCATCCGCGAAGCCTCGACCCTGTTCGCTTTTGGGCATGACGGCGCCTATGACCATGAGGATGACGTGACCTATCTGCGTGCGGCGCGCATCGTGGATATTGGCGATGCCGACATCGTGCATACGGACACGGAGGCGAGCCACGCGAATATTGAAGCCGGAGTACGGAAAATTCTTGCCGCAGGGGCGCTGCCCTTCGTGTTGGGGGGCGACCATTCCATTAAT
>JAQUAC010000375.1 GCA_028687415.1 Acidocella sp.
GCGAAACCGGCGCGGGTTTTCTCAATCTCCGCTACCGCCGCCGCAGCCGTGTCACGCTTTTTCGCCGCGTCGTCGAGCATGGTCTGCGCCGCCGCGCGGCGCTGCTCGATCATCGCCGCCACCGGCCGCCAGAAGAATTTCCGCAGCAGCCAGATGAGGACGAGGACGTTGACCGTCTGTAACGCGAGGGTCGCCCAGTCGATCTTCATGCCATTACTTCAGCAGCGGGTTGGCGAAGAGCAGTAGCAGCGCGATCACCAGGCAGTAGATCGCCATTGTCTCGATCATGGCCAGCCCCACGAAGAGCGTGCGCGAGATGGTGTTGGCGGCCTCTGGCTGGCGGGCAATGGCGTCCATGGCGGCGGCGACGGCGCGGCCTTCGCCGAGTGCCGGGCCAATGGCGCCGAAGGAGACGGCGATTGCCGCCGAGACGATGCTGGCAAGGGCGAGCCAGTTCATGATGATGTCCTTTCGCTGGGGGTATCGGGTTTGGTCTCGCCGGCGGCCTGGGCGATGAAGACCATGGCCAGCACGGCGAAGATGTAAGCCTGCACGGCGCCGGTCAGCAGGTCCAGCGCCATCAGCGGGATGGGCACCAGCAGCCCGGCGAGGGACAGCACGATGCCGACGACGAACACGCCGCTCATGACGTTACCGAACAGCCGCACCAGCAGCGAGAAGGTGCGGGTGAGGCTCTCGACGAAATTCAGCGGGATCATCACCGGGTTGGGGGTGGCGAAGCTGGAGAGATAGCCGCGTATCCCGCCCGCGCGGATGCCGAACCAGATGACCGCCAGGAACACCAGCAAAGCCAGGGCGGCGTCGGTCTCCAGATGCGCTGTCGGCGGCTCCACGCCGGGGATGAGCGTGGACCAGTTGGCGGCGAAGATGAACACGAACAGCGTGCCGATGAAGGCGCGATACGGTGCGGGCGGCACGCGCATGGTGTCCACTATCTGGCTGTCCACGGTGGTGACGATGAGTTCCAGTGCCGCCTGGGTGGCGCTGGGGCGCAGCGTGAGGCGGCGGGTGAGCAGGAAGCTGCCGAGCGCGAGCACCAGCATGATCCCCCAGGTGACGGCGACGCCGCTGGTGATGGGCACCGGGCCGAGATGCAGCAGCACGGGGTTGGCGAGGGGCGAGGTCATGGCGGCACCTGCTTCAGGCGGCGCAATACCACCGCCCGCGCGGCGAGCAGCCCGAGTGCGGTGGCCAGCAAGGGCATGGCACCTTCCAGGCTGGTGAGCAGCAGCACCGCACCCAGGCCCAGAAAGCGCGCCACGCCCAGCGCGATTGTCATCGCCGGGCGGCTTCCTTGCACAAAGTGGCGGACATTCCACCACAGGCCACGGAAATACAGCCAGCCCAGGGCAGCGCCGAGGGCGACATGGGCCAGGAGCAGCAGCGCGCGGGTCATTCGCTGTTCATCCACTTCCAGGCCGACCAGCAGCCCAGCGCCAGCCCCAGAATCAGCAGCGGGGAGGTCCAGAAGATGCCGGAGTGGAGTGCGGCATCCAGCCAACGCCCGAGAAAAATGCCGACAAGCATGGGCAGCACGATAATCCAGCCCAGCACGCCGATTTGCGCCAGACGGCGGGCGATTGAGGGATCGCCCTCGCGCAGCCAGCTCTTGTGCCGCTCCTCCCGCCGTTCGGCCTCACGCAGGAGCTTGTCCTCGGGGCTGGTCATGCGAAGGACCCGTCCGGGCGGCCCTGGGCGCGCAGATGGATCATGATCTGCCGGATGGCGTTCAGGTGCAGCTGCGTCTGGGTGATGTGCTCTACGCGCTCAGCCTCGGCATCGCTCTGGAAGCGCGCCAGAATGTCCTGGTGGAGGGTGGCGAAATCCTCGCCCAGCACGCCCTGGCGAGTGGCGATGCCGATCTCCTGCCCGCCGGTGACGGTGAGGATGCCGCCGCGCACGGCGCAATAGCACTCGCCGCCATCCACCCGCTTCCAGCTCACCACGGAGATGGCGAGACTGGTGAGGAACTCCGCATGGCCGGGGAGGATGCCGAAGCCGCCGGAGGCGTCCTCGGCGCGCAGGGAGAGGATGCTGGTCTCATCCGCCAGCACGGCCAGTGGAGTGGTGATGCGCAGCTTCATGCCGGATGGTCCTGGGCGCGGGCGGCGTCTTCCTTCCGTTTTGCCTCCTCCAGCGTGCCGACCATGTAGAGCGAGCTTTCAGCCCAGCTATCGGCCTCGCCGTCCAGAATGGCGCGGCAACCTTCCAGTGTGTCGGGCAGCTTCACGCTGCACCCTTTGGTGCCGGTGAAAGCCTCGGTGACGGCAAAAGGCTGGGTAAGGAAACGCTGCAAGCGCCGGGCGCGGGAGACGGTGAGGCGGTCGGCGGCCCCCAGCTCCTCCACGCCCAGCAGGGCGATGATGTCCTGCAACTCCTTGAACCGCGCCAGGGTCTGCCGCACCCGCTCGGCGAGGGCGTAATGCGCCTCGCCTACCACCAGCGGGTCCAGCAAGGCGGAGGTGGAGTTGAGCGGGTCGATGG
>JAQUAC010000067.1 GCA_028687415.1 Acidocella sp.
CCGCGCCGATGTCCGACAATCTGCCGGTGCTGCTGGCGTTGCTGGGCATCTGGCACCGGGATGTGTGCAAATATCCGGCGCGGGCGGTGCTGCCGTACGATCAGCGCCTGGCCCGGCTGCCAGCCTATTTGCAGCAGCTCGACATGGAATCCAACGGCAAGTGCGTGAAGCATGACGGCACGCCCGTGACCCGCCCTACCGGCCCGCTGGTGTTCGGCGAGCCGGGTACTAACGGGCAGCACGCCTTCTACCAGCTTCTGCACCAGGGGACGGACGTGATTCCGTGCGAATTCCTCATTGCCGCGCGGGGGCATGAGGAGGAGATGCAGGACCATCACGACCTGCTGATTGCCAACTGTCTGGCGCAGGCCCAGGCGCTGATGCAGGGGCGCACGCTGGCCGAGGCCGGCGGCAACCCGCACCGGGTGTTCCCCGGCAACCGGCCCTCGCTGATGCTGGCCTACCGCCGGCTGGACCCGGAGACGCTGGGCAAACTCATCGCGCTGTATGAGCACCGCATTTTTACCGAGGCGGCAATCTGGGGTATCAACGCCTTCGACCAATGGGGCGTGGAGCTGGGCAAGGAGTTGGCGACACAGCTGCTGCCCGTGGTTGCCGGGCAGGCCGAGCCGGATGGGCAGGACCCCTCGACCAAGGGGCTGGTCGGTTTTCTGCGCGCGCGCTAGCCGCCGCAAACGTAAAATATTTTGTTGTCGTTATTACTCTAAGGTTTAGAGTGAAAAAATATATTGTTTGGTAAAAGTTTTTGCGCAGCTGAGCCAGTGTTAAGCCGTAGGGCTTTGTAATGGGACGGCCATGAAAGACGATTTGCCCGAGACACCAGAACCTTTGGAACGCTTTGCGGCGCAGGTCGCGCATGACTTCAATAACCTGCTGACCGGCATTCTCGGTAATCTGGAGCTGATGCAGCGCCGGGCGGCGCGCAGCGGGGAGCATGGTTTCGACGGCTATCTGGATGGCGCGCGCCGTGCCGGGGGCCGCGCCGTGCAATTCGGCCAGCGGTTGTTGGCGTTTTCCGGCCCGATGACGCAAGAGGCCACGAGCCAGCCGCTCGGCCCGCTGCTCCACGAGGTGGTGAAACCGTTCCGCGACCGCGGAAAGCAGGTGACACTGGTGCTGGCGGAAGAGGATATGCCCGTGCTCTGCGACCCCGCGCAGGCGGAGCTGGCCCTGAGCGAGCTGCTGCATAATGCCGAGGAGGCCACGGCGCAGGGCGGGGGGATTTTTCTGGAAGCTGAGGTTTCGGCCCAGTACGTGATCATCCGCGTGCGTGATACGGGCTGTGGCATGACGCCGGAAATGCTGGCTCAGGCCGGGCAGGCATTTTTCACTACCCGCTCTAATGGCACCGGCAAGGGGCTGGGCTTGCCCATAGCGGCGCGATTCGCCCGCCAGGCTGGCGGCGGAATGCGCATAGAGAGCGCTCCCGGCGAAGGCTGCACGGTGACTTTGACGCTGCCGCGCGGGTGATTCTTAAGGGAATGGCTGGGACGGGAGGATTCGAACCTCCGTATGGCGGAATCAAAATCCGCTGCCTTACCGCTTGGCGACGTCCCATTGCGTGGCGGTTCTCATAGGTCCGGTTGGGGCGGCTCGTAAAGCCCCCCACCCCAATGCCACCATCCGGGCTGGGTGATGCGTGATGCCGCCGCCGCCGCCGCCGCCGGGGTGGGGAAGATGGCGAAGCAGGTGGCGCCGGAGCCGCTCATGCGCGCGAGCAGCGCGCCGGGCAGGGCGGTGAGCACATCCAGCACCTCGCCGATGACCGGCTGGATGCCGATGGCAGCCGCCTGCAGATCATTGGTGCAGCGGTGCAAATCCGCCGCCATGGCCTCGGCGCTGGGCCAGGATGTGGGCAAATCCGCTGCCGGGGTGAAGCCGCCCTGGCGGGCGCGAAATACGGCGGGGGTGGGCACGGCCACGCCGGGATTGACCAGCACCATGCCAAATTCCGGCAAACGCGGAGCGGGGACCAGAATCTCGCCGATGCCCTGCATGCGCGCGGGGGCAGAGGCGAGGCAGACGGGCACGTCCGCGCCCAGGCCCAGCGCCAAAGCGGGCAAATCCGCATCCCTTATGCCCCAGAGCGTGCGGAGCGCGTGCAGCGCCGCCGCCGCGTCCGCCGAGCCGCCACCGATGCCTGAGGCCACGGGCAGGTTTTTCTCCAGCGTCAGCGCCGCGCCGCGCCCGGGGGCCAGGGCGCGGGCAGCGCGCAGCAGCAAATTATCCGCCTCCGCCCGCAGCACGGCGCCGAAAGGGCCGGTGATGCCGAGGGATAGCTCCTCCGCCGGGGAGGCGCTGACCATATCGCCTATGGCGGGGAACACGGCCAAGCTGTCCAGCAGATGGTAGCCGTCCTCGCGCTTGGCGGTGACGTGCAGATACAGGTTTACCTTCGCGGGCGCGAAACGCGTGGGCATGGTTAGTCCGCCGTCCCGAAATGCTGCTCGATCTTGCCTTGCAACTCAGCCGCCAGCTTGGGGGACGGCTGCAGGGAGAGAGCCCGCTGCCATTGGAAATCCGCCTGCAGCTTTTGGCCCGCCTGCCAGAACGCATCGCCCAGATGCCCGTTTACCTCGGGATCGTCAGGGCTCAGCTGCACCGCCTGGATGAGCAGGGAGAGCGCCCCCTTGGTGTTGCCCTGCTTCATTTCCACAAAGCCAAGCGAGTCGATGACCGCGCCGTCATTCGGGGTCAGGCCCGCGGCGCGGGTGAGCATGGCTTTCGCCTCCCCCAGATGCTCGCCGCGCAACGCCCAGCTATAGCCGAGGTAGTTCAGCACATAAGGCTGGTTGGGAGAGAGTTGCAGCGCTTCCTGCAGGTCGGGCTCGGCGGCCTGCCAGTTGCCGGTCTGGTCCTCGCAGATGGCGCGGTCGTAGAACAAGCTCCAGGCATTGGCGGGCGGCGGGTTGCCGGCGGCGGTAATGGCCTGGGTGTAGTAGGACATGGCGTCGTTATATTGGCTGGCGCTGCGCAGCACGTCGCCGGTGGTGGCGAGCAGTCCGGCATCGTCAGGCGTGGCGGCCAGCAGGCCTTGAAGCAAGGCCACCGCCGGCTTGGTCTGGTCCAGCGCCGCCAGCAGATTGGCCTGTTCCAGCGCCGCCGGGCCGTAGAGCGGGTCGGTCTTGGCGATGGGGGCCAGCGTATCCAGCGCGTTCTGCATCTCCACCGGGGTGGGGGTGAAGTTCGGGACATCCGCGCCGGTCTGGCTGCTGGCCAGCAGCAGCCGCGCGGCGGAGAGGTCTGGCCGCAATTGCAGGGCGAAGCGCAGGAACACGGTGCGCAGGAACGTCGCTTGCGGCTGGCTGAGTGACCCGGCGAGGGTGAGATACGCCTCCGCCATGCCCTGGGCGGCGGTGCTGATGACGGGGTCCTTCACCTGCGCCTGCAAGGCTGGCAGGGCGATGCGCAAATCCGGATGCGCGGTGATGAGCGCCGCCAGCGTCGCCTGGGCCTGGGCTTCCTGCCCCTGGCGTGCCTTCCAGCTGGCGAGAATCTGCGCCAGGCGCAGATTAGGTTTGCTGGTATCCACGGCGCTGTAGAGCTGGGCGGCGTTCTTGGTGTCCCCCGCGGCGTCGGCGATGAGGGCGGCGTTGAGCACGTAGACGGGGCCGAACGGGCCGTTGTTGAAATACGGACCAAGCCCGTTCAACGCCGCCTGCTCGTTGCCTTGGCCGAATTTTGCCCAGGCCAGCAGCAGCGGCTTGATCAGCCCGGCCAGATCGTCGCGCGGCAGGGTGGTGAACAGTTGTGAGGCTTGGTCGAAATTGCCGTTCGCGGCGGTCTGGTTGCCGAGCAGCAGAGTGGCCAGGGCGTTGCCGGGGAGTCTTGGCGCCAGGGTGGCGGCGAGCGGGTTGCCGGAGAGCAGGCCGGCCAGGAACCCCTCGGCGATCAGCTCCTGATTATTCGGCGCGGTTTGCAGCGCCTTGGCGTAGAACTTGGCGGCGGAGGCCGGGTCGTTCTGCGAATCCGCGTAGCGCGCGGCCAGAAAGGCGCCGTAAGCCGGGTCTGGCTGGGCGGTTTGAGCGGCTGTGCCGCCGGGGCCGGCGGCACAGGCCGAGAGCATGATGCATACGGCGACAGCGCCACGGCGGCCAAACAGGGAGAACATTTCCATCCTCTCTGGTGTAGCAGCGCGATTTGCGCGCGGCAAAACTCTAAATTTCATCGGGGTGTCCGCGCTTGTCCCGCCGGGGTTGCTGCGTTAGCGTCAAGTCATGCGCCAAGGTTTTGAAGCAACCACGGAAGACATCACGGTTCAGGTCCAGGTCTTTTATCTGGCCGACCAATCCAAACCGGATTCGGGGCAGTTCATCTGGGCGTATCATGTCACGATCATCAATCGCGGGCGCTTTGCCGTCCAGCTGTTGCGGCGGAGCTGGTGCATTACCGATGCGCATGGCCGGGTGCAAACCGTGCATGGCGAGGGGGTGGTGGGTGAGCAACCGGTGATCGAACCGGGGGCGCAGTACGAATATACGTCCGGCACGCCGCTTTCCACGCCTTCCGGCTTCATGACCGGACAGTATCATATGCAGGTGGTGGCGTCAGGCGCACCCTTTGACATCGCCATCCCCACCTTCAGCCTGGACAGCCCGCACCAGAACACCCGTCTGCATTAATGCGCCCTCTGAGGTTGCGGGTTTTTCATGCTTGCCCATATTGGTGTTTCAGCGTTCAGATTAATTCTCAATGAAAAGCCTTGCCACGGAGTTTGCCGCCTTGACCATTCATGCCCCCGCCAAGCTCGCCGAATCCGGGCACGGCCCGAAGAGACCCAGCCGGGAAGAGGCCGAGGCGGCGATCCGCACCCTGCTGCTATGGGCGGGCGAGGATACTGAGCGTGAGGGGCTGAAAGACACTCCGGCCCGCGTCGCCCGCGCCTATGAGGAATTTTTCAAGGGCTATGCGGAAGACCCGGTGGCGCTGCTGACCCGCACCTTCGAGGAGATTGAGGGGTATGATGAGATGGTGGTGCTGCGCGATATCCGCGTGGAGAGCCATTGTGAGCACCACATGGTGCCCATCATCGGCCGGGCGCATGTGGCGTATCTGCCGGGCACGCGGGTTGTCGGCATCTCCAAGCTGGCGCGGGTGGTGGATGCCTATGCCCACCGCTTCCAGATTCAGGAGAAACTGACGGCGCAGATCGCCAACACCATCCAGGACGTGTTGCAGCCGCGCGGGGTGGCGGTGGTCATCGAGGCCAACCACCAGTGCATGTCCACCCGCGGGGTGCACAAGCCGGGGGCGAGCATGGTGACCAGCCGCATGCTCGGCGCCTTCAGGGATGATCCCTCCACCCGGCGGGAGTTCCTGGCGATCATCCAGGCGCGGACATGCAGCACGGTGGAAGGGTGAGCGAACACGGCCCCTTCATGCGCCGGGCCATTGCGCTGGCCTATCAGGGCATGGCGGGCGGGCATGGCGGGCCGTTCGGCGCGGTGATCGTGCGCGATGGCAAGATTGTGGGCGAGGGGCATAACCGCGTGCTCTCCGCCTGCGACCCCACGGCCCATGCCGAGGTCACGGCGATCCGCGACGCGGCGGCGCGGGAGCGGAAGTTCGATCTCTCCGGCACCGAGATCTACGTGAACGGCATGCCGTGCCCGATGTGCATGGCGGCGGTTTTTTGGGCGCGTATCGGCAAGGTGTATTACGGCTGTGGGCCGGAGGATGCCGAGGCAATCGGCTTTGATGACGAGGAATTCTACCGCCAGCTCGCGCTGCCGCCCCAGCAGCGCGCGATACCAGCCGTGCAGTTGAGCGAGTATCTGGACGAGGCGCGGGCCACTTATGCCGCCTGGGCTGCGCTGGAGAGCAAGGTCCCGTATTAGGGACACACTGGCGGAGTCGCCTTGTGCGCTGTATCCCGCCGCAAGCAGGAGACACCATGCAGAAAAATACCGCCGCCAGTCCGCAGAACCGCAAGCTTGTCGCCACCTGGCTGTTCAGCCTCGCCTTTATGATCTGGGTCATGGCCGGCATTGGCGGCTACACGCGCGATACCGGCTCGGGGCTGTCGATCATGAACTGGGACCCGATCATCGGGGCGCTGCCACCGCTATCCGCCGCCGCCTGGAATAAGCTGTTCGCGCTGTACCAGAGCATTCCGCAATACCAGATATTGCATCAGGGCATGGATTTGGACGGCTTCAAGACGCTGTTCTGGCCGGAATACATCCACCGCCTATGGGGGCGGCTGATGGGGCTGGTGCTGCTGTTACCGCTGATCGGCTTCGCCCTCACCGGGCGGATTGAGAAACGGCTGATCCCGTGGCTGGTGCTGCTATTCGCCCTGGGCGGGCTGCAGGGGGCAATCGGCTGGTTCATGGTGTCGTCGGGCTTCTTCCCCAATTCCACCGCTGTGGAGCCGTGGCGGCTTTCCTTGCATTTCTTCGCCGCCATGTTCCTGCTGGGCGCGGTACTGTGGACGGCGCTGACCGTACAGAACCCGGCTCCCGTGCCGTATCCCGGCCAGCGGGGCTTGAAGCGCTTGGCGCAACTGGCCTTCGTGCTGCTGCTGCTGGCCATGTTCGGCGGCACGTTCGTGTCCGGCATTCATGGCATCACGGCCTTCGATCCGGCGAACAACATCGGCACCGGGCAGCCGCCCGCCGGCTGGCCGTTCAGCGGCATCTTCTCCGACACCGCGACAATCATCTTCGACCACCAGTTTCTGGCCGTGCTGGCCACGCTGGCGGTGCTGTCGGTGAGCGTGCAGGCCCTGCGCAACGGCGCGCCGGATAATGTGCGGGACGCGGCGATGCTCATCGGCCTGCTGGTGCTGCTGCAATTCGCCTTTGGCGTCTCGGCGCTGGTGTCGCAAATGATCGACCTCGGCGTCGTCCATCAGATGAACGCGGTGCTGCTGCTGGCGGCTCTGCTGCGGCTGCTGCACATGCTGCGGGGAGCCACCGCATGAAGCCGGACAGGGCGCTCGGCGCCTGGGTGCTGCTGCTGGCGGCCATGGTGTTTGGCATGACCGTGGGCGGCGGGCATGCGCGCACCATCGGCGCCGGGTTCACCATCCAGGTCTGGCGCCCGTTCACCGGCTTCATCCCGCCCATGAACGCGGGCGATTGGGGCTATCTGTTCGGCCTGTACCAGAAGACAGCGGTGTATCAGGCGCACCCGATCGACCTGGCGCAGTACAAGGCGCTGTTCTGGCCGATGTTCCTTGACCGCTGCTGGGGCCGGCTGATGGCGCTGGTATTCCTCGTCCCCTTCGCTTGGTTCATGGCCAAAGGGCGGCTGACGAAGAAACATGCCGCCTGGATGCTGGCGATTTTCGTGGCCGGGGCCGGGCAGGGGGCGTTTGGCTGGTACATGGTGCAAACCGGCATGCAACCGGGCGTGCTCTCGCCGCCGCCGCTCTGGGCCGGGCCGCATTTCTGCACCGCCATGATTATTTTCGCGCTGCTGGTGTGGACGGGTCTGACCTTCCGCACGCCTGAGCCCGCGCGGGTGGAGGGCGTCGCCTTTCTGCGCCACTGGGCCACCGCCAGCGTTGTGCTGGTGTATTGCACCATGGGCTTCGGCGCGATGGTGGCCGCCACCAACGCCATCACCGTGTTCAACACCTTCCCCACCATGGACGGGCATTTTGTGCCGCCGACGCTGTTTGAGCTGCATCCCTGGGCGCAGAACTTCATTGCCAACAAGGCGACGGTGCAGTTCTTCCATCGGCTGTTCGCCACCATTACGGCGCTAGTCGTGCTCACTACCGCCGTGCTGGGGTTGCGGGCCAAACTGCCGCCGGGATTGCGGGATAATTTTCTGCTGCTCGCGGGGCTGGTGGCGTTGCAATATCTGCTGGGCATGACCACGATTGTATTGGGCGCGCCGGAGCTGGGCTATGTGCATGAGCTGAACGGCGTGCTGCTGTTCGCCTCAATACTGGCGGCGCGGCACGGCCTGCGCGGCGCTACGGCGGTTGAGTCGCAATCCGCTTTGGCCGCGGCGGAATAGGAGAGTACAAATCATGAGCGAAGCGCTCAACACCGCGACGAAACTGTTCCATGGCGAGACTGGGCTGGACCCGCACGAGGCGGCTAAGCATGTCGCCACCGCGCTGGAAGGCACGGATGACGGTGAGCTGTTCCTAGAATACCGGGAATCCGAATCCGTCTCACTGGACGATGGCCGCATCCGCGCCGCCAGCTTTGACACGCGAAGGGGCTTCGGCCTGCGCGCCGTGCTAGGCGAGGCAGCCTATTTCGCCCATGCCGGGGAAATTTCCGATGCGGCACTGGGCCGCGCGGCGGAGACCATTCGCGCCGCCAAGGCCGTGGAACACGCCATGACCGCCGCCGGGCCTGCCGCCGCGCCCTCGCCGCTTTATGCCGGGCTGAACCCGTTGGCCGAGGCCCCCTTCGCCGCCCGCGCCGAGCTGTTGCAGCAGATCGACGCCTTCGCCCGCGCCGCCGACAGCCGCGTGGTGCAGGTGATGGCGAGTATCGCCGGTGAGTGGCAGGTGATTGAGATCATCCGCGCCGATGGCGCGCGCGTGGCCGATATCCGCCCGTTGGTGCGGCTGAACGTGTCCGTGGTGCTGGAGCAGAACGGGCGCCGGGAGTCCGGTGGCCATGGCGCGGGCGGGCGTACCGGCTACGATGCCGTCACCAACCCGAATTTCTGGCAGGACGCGGTGCGTGAGGCCATTCGCCAGGCCGAGGTGAATCTGGCCAGCATCCCCGCCCCGGCGGGCGAGATGGAGGTGGTGCTGGGCTCCGGCTGGCCGGGCATTCTGCTGCACGAGGCTATTGGTCACGGGCTGGAGGGTGATTTCAACCGCAAGCAGACCTCCGCCTTCGCCGGGCTGATGGGTAGCCGTGTGGCCGCCAAGGGCGTCACGGTGGTGGATGACGGTACCATCCCCAACCGCCGCGGCTCGCTGACCATCGACGACGAAGGCACGCCGACCTCCCGCACCACGCTGATCGAGGACGGGGTTCTGGTTGGCTTCCTGCAAGACCGCCAGAACGCGCGGCTGATGAACATGCGCGCCACCGGCAATGGCCGCCGCCAATCCTACGCGCACGCGCCGATGCCGCGCATGACCAACACTATCATGCTCGGCGGCGAGGCCTCGCCGGAGGACATGATCAAATCGGTGAAGCGCGGGCTGTACGCGGTGAATTTCGGTGGCGGGCAGGTGGATATCACCTCCGGCAAGTTCGTGTTCTCCGCCGCCGAGGCGTATCTCATCGAGGACGGCAAGGTGACCACCCCGGTGAAGGGGGCGACGCTGATCGGCAACGGGCCGGATGCACTGACCAAGGTGGAGATGATCGGCAACGACATGGCGCTCGACCCTGGCATCGGTACTTGCGGCAAAAACGGCCAGGGTGTGCCGGTGGGCGTGGGGCAACCGACGATAAAACTATCCGGGCTGACGGTGGGCGGCACCGCCGCATAGCTCGTTGTTAATTTTTCGTCACTAGGAAAAACAGCATAATTGTTTTTCCAGGGAGACGAAAATGCTGTGCTGGTTCCGCGAAGTCGCGCCAATTCGCCAGAAACTGACTGTTGCATTCGGGGTGCAGGCGGGGCTGGTGGCGGTTTGTCTCGCCAGCACCCTGGCAGCGCCGCAGGCGGCTCCGCTGGTGTGTGGCGTGGCGCTGCTGGCTTCCGCAATACTTGGTGTGGCGATGCGCGCCGCCATCGCCACACCCTATGTCACCACGGTTGTGCGGATGGAGGCGCTGGCCGCAGGGAACCTCACAGCTCCCATACAGTTCACGAAATATCGCGACTGCGTGGGGCGGATGACCAAGGCCATGCACAAATTCCGCGAGGACGCGCTGGCCAAGCAGCAGACGGATGCGGAG
>JAQUAC010000068.1 GCA_028687415.1 Acidocella sp.
CTTCCACGCCATACCTGATATGCAGAGAGCGGATGGCGTGCATGTGAATGCCGTCTTTGGCTTCTGCAACATGGTGGCCCGGCTGATGAAGGATCACACCGGCACGCATCTGGCCGTGGTGTTCGATGCCGGGCGAAAAACTTTCCGCACCCGGCTGTACGATGCCTACAAGGCCCACCGCCCCGAGCCGCCGCCGGAGCTGGTGCCGCAATTCGCCCTTATCCGCGAGGCAACCCGCGCCTTCGGCCTGCCCAGCATCGAGCTTGAGGATTGGGAGGCAGACGACCTCATCGCCGCCTATGCCCGCGCCGCGACAGCAGCCGGAGCCGAGACGATCATCGTCTCCTCAGACAAAGACCTGATGCAGCTGCTCGGCCCGCATGTCTCCATGCTGGACCCGATGAAGAACACCCCCATCGGCCCGGCCGAGGTGGAAGCCAAATTCGGCGTGACGCCGGACAAAGTGATCGAGGTGCAGGCGTTGATCGGCGATCCGGTGGATAATGTCCCCGGCGTCCCCGGCATCGGCCCGAAAGGGGCTGCCCAGCTCATCGGCGAATACGGCACACTGGAAGCGGTACTGGCGGCAGCCCCCGCCATGAAGCCCTCCAAGCGCCGAGATTCGCTGATCGCCCATGCCGAGTCCGCACGCATTTCCAAGGAGCTCGTGACCCTGCGCGCCGACGCGCCGCTGCCCGAGCCGCTGGAAAATTTTGCCTTGCGCAAATGGGACGCCGCCGTCCTCAGCGAGTTCCTCACCCGCAACAATTTCAAAAGCATAAGACACCGCCTGGGCCTTGACGAAGCAACCACGGAAGAGCCCGCCGCACCAGACATGAGCGCCGCCGCTTTCGGCCCATACGAAACGATTACGTCCCTGGCAGCGCTTGAAGAGATCATCGCGGCGGCACGGCGAGAAGGCATGCTCGCCCTCTCGGTGCAGACGGACGATCCCGCCTCCCTGCACGGCAATCTGCTGGGGCTAGGCCTCGCCACCACGCCAGGCAAGGCCGCCTACCTGCCGCTCGGCCACAACCTCACGCTGGAGCAGCCCCCGCAAATCCCTCAGGCCGAGGCGCTGCGCGCTCTCGCTGACCTGTTCACCAATATTTCCGTCCTGAAGATTTTCCACGACGCGAAATACAGCCTGGAAGTGCTGCGCCGCGCCGGGGTAGCCAGCATCGCCCCGTTCGACGATGTGATGCTGATCTCCTACGCCCAGGATGCCGGGAATTTCGCGCATGACTCCGCGACGCTGGCGCGCGTGCACCTCAGCCATTCGGTGAAGGACACGGATTACGTCACCGGCAGCGGCCGCGCCCGCCTGAGTTTTGCCTCCGCGCCAGTGGAAAGAGCCACAGAGTTCGCCGCCGAGGCCGCCGATGTCTCGCTCCGTCTCTGGGCCGCGCTGAAGCCGTTGCTGCGCGTGAACAAATCCCTCGCACTTTACGAGTTGCTTGAGAAAAAGCTCATCCCCGTGCTGGCGGATATGGAAGCGTACGGCGTAATGGTGGATCGCAACGATCTTTCCAGCATGTCCACCGAGTTCGAAGGCCGCATGGCCGAGATCGAGATCGAAATCCACAAGCTTGCAGGCCAGACCTTCAATGTCGGCAGCCCCAAGCAGCTCGGTGAGGTTCTGTTCGAGACACTGAAACTCCCCGGCGGCAAGCGCGGCAAAAACGGCGCCTGGGGCACGGATTCCTCCGTGCTGGAGGGGCTGGCCGAAGAGGGCAACCCCATCGCCCAGCGCGTGATGGACTGGCGACAGCTGGCGAAACTAAAATCCACCTACGCGGACGCGCTGATCGGACAGATCGATGCGCGCACCGGGCGCGTGCACACCTGCTTCCAGATGGCCGCCACCACCACCGGCCGCATCTCCTCCACCGACCCGAACCTGCAGAATATTCCAATCAGAACGCAGGAAGGTGCCCGCATCCGCAAGACCTTCATCGCCGCCCCCGGATGCAGCCTCATCTCCGCCGATTACTCGCAGATAGAGCTGCGCCTGCTCGCCCACGTGGCGAACATCCCAGCGCTGAAGGAGAGTTTTTCCCATGGCGAGGATATTCACGCGCGCACCGCCTCAGAGATGTTCGGCGTGCCGATGGCCGGGATGGACCCCGCCACCCGCCGCCGCGCGAAGGCGATTAATTTCGGCATCATCTACGGCATTTCCGCCTTTGGCCTGGCGCGCCAGCTCGGCATCCCGGCAGCGGAAGCTCGCGCCTATATCGATCTGTATTTCAAACGCTACCCGGAAATCCGCGCCTATATGGAGGAAACCAAGGAGCACGCGAAACTCTATGGCTTCGTGCTGACACCGTTCGGGCGACGCTGCTGGGTGCCGCGCATCAAGGATAAAATCCCTTCCCTGCGCGCCTATGCAGAGCGCCAAGCCATCAACGCCCCCCTGCAAGGCGGCGGCGCCGACATCATCAAGCGCGCCATGGTGAAACTGCCGCGAGCGTTGCAAGATGCCGGGCTGAAATCACGGCTGATCCTGCAGGTGCACGACGAATTGCTGTTCGAGGCCCCGGACGGCGAAGCCCAGGCCACGGCGGAACTGGCGCAAAAAATCATGCAGGCGGCAGCAGAACTCTCCGTACCGCTGGTGGTGGAAATCGGCATCGGCAAGAACTGGGGTGCGGCGCATTAACCGCGCTTCACTCCAGCACCTTCTCAACGGCGCCGTCGCCGGCGGCGACGTCCCCTATATCGCCGCCGCCGTCACGGGCCCGGATGCCCTCATCTTCCAAGGCATGGCGGGCCTTTCCTCCCCAAATGGCCCACCCGTCACGGCGGACACGCCCGTCTGGCTTGCCTCCATGACCAAGCCCATCACCTCCGTCGCGGCGATGCAACTGGTGGAGGCGGGCAAACTCTCCCTCGACGCCCCCATCGGAGCCCTGCTGCCGGAGCTGGCGCATCCGCAAATCCTGGAAAACGGCATGCTCCGCCCAGCTGAAACGAAAATCACCCTGCGGCATCTACTCACCCACACGGCGGGCTTCTCCTACCCCTACGCCAGCCCGGACTACGCCGCGTATTTCGCCTCCCTGCCCACCCCGCCCAAGCCCGGCACCCGCGCCGCCCTCAACGCACCTCTGCTCTGCGAGCCCGGCACGCGCTGGGAATACGGACTCTCTACCGACTGGGTGGGCCTCGCCGTGGAGGCTGCCTCCGGCCTGACTCTGGGCGCCTATTTCGCCACGCATATTTTTGCCCCGCTCGGCATGGCGTGCACCGGCTTCACCCCCGGCCCCGCCACCGCTTTGCTGCACCGCCGCGCGCCGGATGGCACGCTCACCCCAATGCCTCCGCCGCCGGCCACGCCGCCGGAGGTACTCTCCGGCGGCGCCGGGCTGTACTCAACCCTGGCGGATTACCTGAAATTCCTGCGTATTTTCCTGAGTGGCGGCGGCGGCATCCTCACCCCGGCCAGTCTGGCGGAAATGTGCCGCAACCAGATCGGCCCCCTGCGCGCCGGGCACCTGCGCTCCATCACCCCCGGCTTCATGCTGGACACCGACATCAACCCCGGCATCGACAATAAATGGGGCCTCGGCTTCCTCATCAACCCGCAAACCGGGCCAAATGGCCGCCCCGCTGGCTGCCTCTCCTGGGCCGGCGCCGCCAACACGTATTTCTGGATCGACCCCGCGGCCCGCCGCGCGGCGCTACTGTTAACGCAGATACTCCCTTTCAGCGATGCAGGGGCGCTTAAAACCTATAGCCGGTTTGAGCATGCCGTATACCCCTCCCCGCAATTGCAAGTTATAAGGCCGTCACCAACAGACCGGGATATTATGCCATGAGCGCAAACACCGAGACCCTGCAAAAAACCACAGTCACTGCTTTGCCGGGTGACGGCATCGGCCCTGAAGTGATGGCCGCGACGATTCGTATCCTGGACGCCGCCGGCGCCCCCATTGAATGGGAAATGGCCGAAGCCGGTGCGGAATCCTTCAAAAAGGGTATCATCACTGGTGTGCCGCGCGAGACGCTGGACAGCATTGCCCGCAACAAGCTGGCGCTGAAGAGCCCGCTGGAAACTCCCGTTGGTTTCGGCGGCAAATCCGCCAATGTTACCATGCGTAAATATTTCGAGCTTTACGCCAACATCCGCCCCGTGCGCGAGCTGCCGGGCATCACCACCCCCTTTACCGGGCGTGGGATCGACATGGTGATCGTGCGTGAGAACGTCGAGGACGTCTACGCCGGCATCGAGCACATGCAGACCACCACGGTCGCGCAGTGCCTGAAGCTGATGACCGCGCCGGGCTGCGAGCGCATCATCCGCGCCGCCTACGGCTTGGCCCGCGCTGAAGAGCGCAAGAAGGTCACGGTTGCCACCAAGGCGAATATCATGAAGCTCACCGAGGGCATGATGAAGCGCATGGGCGAGAAAGTTGCCCTGGAATTCCCGGACATCAAGGCCGAGCACATCATCATCGACAACTGCGCCCACCAGTTGGTGATCCGGCCGGAAGCATTCGACGTGATCGTCACCTCCAACATGAACGGCGACATCATCTCCGACCTCGCGGCCGGTCTCGTCGGCGGCCTCGGCATCGCGCCCTCCTCTAATCTCGGCGACCATGCCGCGATGTTCGAGGCTGTGCACGGCTCCGCGCCGGACATCGCCGGCAAGGACCTTGCCAACCCCACCGCCCTGCTCTCCGCCTCCATCATGCTGCTGCGCCACATCGGCGCCTTCGACGTGGCTGAGAAGGTCGAGCAGGCGCTGTTCATCACCCTGGCCGAAGGCAAGAACCTCACGGGCGACCTCGCCCCGCGCGGCCACGGCGTCGGCACCAAGGCTTACACCGACCAGATCATCGCCAATCTGGGCCGCAGCTCGGCCATGCACTCCCGCACCTACAAGAAGTTCGAGCTGAAGACCTGGCCCGAGCTGACCGCGCATACCGAGCCCACCACCCGCGAGCTGGTCGGCATCGACGTGTTCCTGGAAACCGATCTCGGTTCCGATGAGCTGGGCAAGACACTTGAAGCCATCGCGCAGGACAGCCCGTTCACCCTGAACGGTATCTCCAACCGCGGTGTGCAGGTTTATCCCCCCACGGGCGGCTTCACCTTCCTGGTGGACCATTTCGCCTGCCGCTTCATGTTCAAGACCCCGATCCCGCTGACCGACTCCACCGCCAGCGGCCAGCCGGAGATCAGCTATCTGGTGCAGCGCATCGGCGCCAAGTTCACCTGGATGCATATCGAGAAACTGCAGCGCTTCGACGGTAAGGATGCCTTCGAGCGTCCGCAGGGCGCGTAATACCGGGGCACCAGCCCCACAACGAAACCGGGGCCTCACAGCCCCGGTTTTTTTATTTCATCCGGGCAAAAACCTGCCGGTCCTTGTTTTCCTGCATCAGCATCGAAAAGCTGTGCAGCTTCTCAAAGCCGAGCCCCAACGGCCGGTCATGCTCCGGGTCCATCTGGATGTCGCCATAAGCGGCGGAGCCAAATTTCTCCCATTTCCCGGCGGGTTTCTTTACCTCCAGCGTGGCGACCGTGGCTTTAAAAACCAAGCGCATAATGGCCTCCTTGGGCGCGGAGGGTTTGGTCAGGCTGGGGTGACCGGCAATCATCTGCCAGCCATTGGCCAGCGCCCAGGTCGTAATGTCTTCGCGCTGCATAATCTGTCCTTTGCGCTGGCCGGGCGGTTATTTCTTCGCGCTCGGTTCGCCGAAGCCCTTGATATTGACGGCCGGAGTGCTGGCCTTCAGGCGCTCGGCCTCGGTTTTCTTGGGTTTTTTGGCTTCTCGGTTCGATTTTTTCTGACCTTTGGCCATAACGGCCTCCTTTGGTTTTGTTGCCGCGCTTTTTTATAGCACAGCCATCCGGAACCGTCGCATTGCGCGCCCATCAGCCGCCATTAATTGATCGCCATCCCCTGCCGTGGCGGCCTTTATCCCGCCTCATCCTTCGGCTAAAGCCAAAGAATGAATAACGTGATCCCCAACACTCTGCGTAATGGCCCGGATGGGCGCGGGCGGTTCGGCGAGTTCGGCGGCCGCTTCGTGGCGGAAACGCTGATGCCGCTGATTCTGGAGCTGGAGACGGCCTATGAGGCGGCAAAAGCCGACCCGTCTTTCCAGGCTGAGCTGGATTACTACCTGAAGCATTACGTCGGGCGGCCGAGCCCGCTATGGTTCGCCGAGCGACTGACGCGCGAACTTGGGGGCGCGAAAGTCTACTTCAAACGCGACGAGCTGAACCACACCGGCGCGCACAAGATCAATAATTGCCTGGGCCAGATCCTGCTCGCCAGGCGCATGGGCAAAACCCGCATCATCGCCGAGACCGGCGCCGGCCAGCACGGCGTGGCCACCGCCACGGTCTGCGCGCTCTTCGGCCTGCCCTGCACCGTGTATATGGGCGCCGTAGACGTGGAGCGGCAAAAGCCGAACGTGTTCCGCATGAAGCTGCTGGGCGCCGAGGTCGTGCCCGTCAGTTCCGGCGCCGCGACGCTGAAGGATGCCATGAACGACGCCATGCGTGACTGGGTCGCGAATGTGAACGATACGTTCTACATCATCGGCACCGCCGCCGGCCCGCACCCCTACCCCGCCATGGTGCGGGATTTCCAGTGCGTCATCGGCGTTGAGGCCAAGGCGCAGATGCTGGAGGCCGAAGGCCGCCTGCCGGATGTCGCCGTAGCCGCCATTGGCGGCGGCTCCAACGCCATCGGCCTGTTTCATCCGTTCCTCGATGACGCCTCCGTCCGCCTCATTGGCGTGGAAGCCGCCGGGCACGGGCTGGATACCGATGAGCACGCCGCCTCGCTCAGCCGTGGCCGCCCCGGCGTGCTGCACGGCAACCTCACCTACCTGCTGCAGAACGATGACGGGCAGATCCTTGAAGCCCACTCCATCTCCGCCGGGCTGGACTACCCCGGCATCGGCCCGGAGCATTCCTGGCTGCACGATATCGGCCGCGTGGAATACGTCGCCGCGACGGATAAGGAGGCCCTGGCCGCCTTCCAGCTCTGCACCCGCACCGAGGGCATCATCCCGGCGCTTGAGCCTTCTCATGCCCTGGCCCATGTGGCCAAAATCGCGCCCACTATGGGGAGCGAAGACATCATCCTGATGAATCTCTGCGGCCGTGGCGACAAAGATATCTTCGCCGTCGCCAAGCATCTTGGAGTCGAACTATGAGCCGTATCGCCGGCGTTTTCGCCGCACTCAAGGCCCAGGGCCGGGCAGCGCTCATTCCCTTCGTCGAGGCGTATGACCCGAACCGCGAAACCTCGCTGACCCTGCTGCACGGCATGGCGGAAAACGGCGCCGACATCATCGAGATCGGCATGCCCTTCACCGACCCGATGGCCGACGGCCCCACCATCCAGGCCGCCGGACGGCGCGGGCTGCTGGCGGGTGCCAGCCTGCACGGCGTGCTCGGGCTGGTGCGCGAATTCCGCCGCAGCAACAACCACACCCCGCTGGTGATGATGGGCTATCTCAACCCCATCCTCTCCTATGGTGTGGCGAAATTCTGCACGGACGCCGCCGAGGCCGGAATCGACGGGCTGATCGTCGTCGACCTGCCGACCGAGGAAGCTGATCTGCTGCTGCCCGACGCCGCCGCCAATGGGCTGGACGTCATCCGCCTCATCGCCCCCACCACCAGCAATGAGCGCCTGCCTTTGGTCCTCGCCGGGTCGTCTGGCTTCGTCTATTACGTCAGCATCACCGGCATCACCGGCACCCGCACGGCGAGCGCGGCTGATCTGGCGCGCGATATCCCCCGCATCCGCGCCGTAACCGACCTGCCCATCGCGGTCGGCTTCGGCGTGCGCACGCCCGAGCAGGCGGCGGTAGTGGCCCAGCATGCGGACGGCGCCATCGTCGCCTCCGCCCTTATCGAGACGCTGAACCGCGAAAACGTCGCCGCCGTGTTGCGCGACGTGAAGGCGCTGTCAGAAGGGATCAACGGCGCGCGGAAAGAAGCAGCTTAGCCCTCTCCCTTCGCAAGTTTACCGAGACCAATAAAAAAGCTCCCCGCGCTGATGCCCGGGGAGCTTTTTACATGAAACCGTCAGGCTGCCTTAGTGCCAGCCGCCGTGGTTCTGGCCACCACCGCCACCCTGCGGTTGCCAGCCGCCGTGCTCACCACCACCTTGCGGCGGGCCGCCACTGTGGTCCCAGCCACCGCCGCCACCCTGCGGTGGCCCGCCACCACCGTGATCCCTGCCATGATCTTGCCCCCCGCCACCGTGCCAGCCGCCACCGCCATGAGCATCGTCATGATGCCCGCCACCGCCAAAGCCGAAGAGGAATGTCGGCGACACCTCATAGGCTGGCTGGGCGTAATAACCGCCGCCGCCGCCGTAATAGCCCCCGCCGCCATACACGCAGCCAGTTAACGAAAGTGCCAGAAGAGCAGACGCAAAAATCTTTTTCACAGTGGAAGGATTATCCTCCCGCACCGTGGCAGCAATAGGGCTAGATTACCGCAATCCCCAGGCGAAAAAATCTGGATTCTCCCAGTTCGCCTTGCCGTAGCGCAGCGGCACGCCAGCGCGCGTCAGCACACATCCCCCCGCCGCTTCCAACACCGCCTGCGGCGCCGCCGTATCCCACTCCATCGTCCGTCCCAGCCGTGGATAGAAATCCGCAGCCCCCTCCGCCAGACGCAGAAACTTCAGCGCCGAGCCGATATTGGTCACCGACGCCACCTGAAACCCGCCCAGACATTCCGCCAGTTTCGGGTCATCCGCGTAATGCCGAGAGGCCATCACCGTCAGCCCCTCGGGCGGCACGGCACGGGCGGAAATCGCCACGTCGTCCCCGCCGCGCCTGCGCCAAGCCCCTTGGCCGACAATGCCGTAATGCACCTCGCCCAAGGCCGGTGAGGCCACGGCTCCCAGCACCGGCGCGCCACCCCGTATCAGCCCGATATTTACCGCGAATTCATCCCGCCCGGCGGCGAATTCCCGCGTGCCGTCCAGCGGGTCCACCAGCCAGTACAGCGCCCCAGGCGCGGTGATCCGCCCAGCAGCCACCTCTTCCTCGGCAATCACCGGTATCTCTGCCGCCGCGCGCAAGCCCTGCACAATCAGCGCCTCCGCCCGCATATCCGCCACCGTCACCGGTGTCGCATCCGCCTTGGCCCGCACCGCGAATCCGGCCGTCCGCACCGCCATGATCTCTTCCGCCGCACCCGTCACCAAGCTCACGGCCAATTGCAAAAGCTCCCGCATACCTCCCCTGTAACCGTACCCTCAGCTCTGGCCAAGCCGCCTCAGGCTGGTATGCTCATGGCATTAAGATGACACAGGGGAACAAAATGCTGGACATAGGTTTTGCCAAGGCCGATTTGCCGAAATCCGGAGTGCTGGTGGTGCCTCTGGGCGAGGCCCTGGAGCTTTCCCCCCTCGCCGCCAAGCTGAATGACGCCCTCTCCGGCGGGCTGAAGCGCGCGCTGGAGGCCGCCGAGTTCAAGGGCAAATCCGGCCAGCAGGCCAACCTTCTCGCCCCCGGCAATTATAAGCGCGTGCTGGTGCTGGGCACCGGCAAGGCAAACGCCCCCGAGGCCCTGGGCGGCGCCATCACCGCCGCGCTGATGAAGGAGCCGCAGGCCACCGTGCTGGCCGATGCCTTCACCCCCGCCCAGGCCGCCGCCATCGGCTTCGGCGCCCGGCTGCGCGCCTACCGGTTCGATAAATACCGCACCACCCAAAAGGATGACGAGAAAACCAAGCTCGCCACCCTCACATTCCTCACCACCGGGCACAAAGCCGCCGAGGCCGCCTACGCTCCCCTCGCCGCCACGGCCTACGGCGTTGAATTCACCCGCGACCTCGTGACCGAGCC
>JAQUAC010000069.1 GCA_028687415.1 Acidocella sp.
ACACGCGGGGCGGGCTAGCCTTCCGCGCGGCCACCACCGGCACAGGCCAGTCCGCCGCCGCGCTAGCCGCCGCTGATGGTCTCAAGAACGCCCTGGCCAAGAAACCTGGCGCGCCCGTGGCTGAGCCGGGCCGGGTCAATGTCATCTCCTGCCCTGGCAACGTGCCGGGCGGTGAGGCTTCCTGCACTGCATCCGCCGACCCGCGCGGCCAGGGGCTGGCGATTGGCGGCCGCTAACCGCCGCGCCATGGCGGGAGCGCGTCCGTGAAGATTGGTGCCGGGAGCCGGGTGCCGCCCTTCCGGGTGATGGAGGTGATCTCCCGTGCCAATGCCCGCGCGGCGGCGGCGCTGCCGGATAGCCCGAAGATTCTGCGCATGGAGGTCGGCCAGCCGGGCACGGATCTGCCTGCTGGCGCGCGCCGCGCGGTGGAAGCCGCACTGCGTAGCGGCGAGGTGATGGGCTATACCGAGGGGTTGGGCCGCCCCAGCCTGCGGGCCAGAATTTCCCGGCATATTCAGGATTGGTACGGGGTGGAGGTGCCGCCCGCGCGCATCGCCGTTACCTTCGGAGCCTCCGGCGCGTTCCCGCTGGCCTATCTGGCGGCATTTGATGTGGGGGACAGCATCGCCCTGGCCGCTCCCTATTACCCGCCTTACGTGAACGTGCTGACGGCGCTGGGTATGCGCCCGGTGATTCTACCCTGCGGGCTGGAGACCGGGTTCCAGCCGACCATCGCCATGCTGGAGGCACTGCCGGAAACGCCGGAAGGGCTGATCGTCTCCAGCCCCGCCAACCCCACTGGCTCCATGCTGGCGCCGGAAGAGCTGGAGACGTTGGCGCGGTATTGCCATGAAAAGGGCATCCGCCTGATCTCGGACGAGATTTATCACGGCCTGACCTACGGCAAGCCCGCGGCCTCGGCGGCGCAGTTCTCGGATAGCGCCATTATCATCAATTCTTTTTCAAAATATTTTTCCATGACCGGCTGGCGCATCGGTTGGATGGTGCTACCCGAGGAGCTGGTGCCCGCCACCGAGCGTCTGGCGGCGAATTTCTTCATCTCGCCCCCTTATATTTCGCAGGTGGCGGCGGAAGCAGCGATGGATTGCCACGAGGAGCTGGAAGCCAACCGGGCGAATTACGAGACCGCGCGGGGGGTGATGGTCGAGGGTTTGCGCACCGCTGGTTTCACCACGTTTTCACCGCCGGACGGGGCGTTCTACATATATATCGATCTCGGCCCCGGCGCGGACAGCGCCGCCTTTTGCGACAGGCTGCTGGACGAGCACGATATCGCCGCGACACCGGGGCTGGATTTTGACGCCGCGCGCGGCGGGCGGTTCATTCGTTTGAGCTATTGCGCGCCACTGTCAGACATCAAGGAGGCGATGGAGAGGTTTAACTTAGTTAGATAAGTGAGGGTATGGAATATCCTCACCCGGGGCTTTGCAGGCGCGGTAACATACAATATCAGGGTAAAGCCCTATTTTGGGACACAAACCGAGGTAGATAAGAGATGAAATTGCTGGTCGCCGTAAAACGCGTGGTCGATTACAACGTGAAGGTCCGGGTGAAGTCGGACAAATCCGGTGTTGAGACTTCCGGCGTGAAGATGTCCATGAATCCGTTCGACGAGATTGCCGTGGAAGAGGCCGTTCGCCTCAAGGAAAAGGGTGTCGCCTCCGAGATCATCGCCGTGTCCATCGGCGTGACCCAGGCGCAGGAAACCATCCGCACCGCGCTGGCCATGGGTGCCGACCGTGGCATTCTGGTGGAGACTGATGTGGCGGTGGAACCGCTCGCCGTGGCGAAGTTGCTGAAGGCGCTGGCTGAGAAAGAGGGCGCCGGCGTGGTGCTGCTCGGCAAACAGGCCATTGATGACGACATGAATGCCACCGGCCAGATGCTGGCGGCATTGCTGGGCTGGCCCCAGGGCACCTTCGCCAGCAAGGTCGAGATCGCCGATGGCGTGGCGACCGTGACGCGCGAAGTGGATGGCGGGCTTGAGACCGTGGCGCTGAACCTGCCGGCGGTTATCACTGCCGATTTGCGTTTGAACGAGCCGCGCTATGCCTCGCTGCCCAACATCATGAAGGCGCGTAAGAAGACCATCGACATTGTGAAGCCCGCCGATCTCGGTGTGGACGTGGCTCCGCGTTTAACCACGCTCAGCGTCTCCGAGCCGCCGGTGCGCAAGGCCGGTATCAAGGTGCCGGATGTTGCCACCCTTGTTGAAAAACTGCGCAACGAAGCCAAGGTGATCTGAACCATGACCTCTCTCGTTATTCTCGATTTCGATGCCACCGGCATCAAGCAGCCGTCGCGCTCGGCCATTGCCGCCGCTGCCAAGCTGGGTGAGGTGCATGTGCTGGTGGCGGGCTCCGGCGTCGCCGCCACCGCGGAAGCCGCAGCCAAGATCTCCGGTGTAACCAAGGTGCTGGTGGCCGATGACGCCGCCTATGCCCATGCCTTGGCCGAGCCAGCGGCCGCGCTGATTGTCTCGCTGGCTGGTCATTACAGCCACATCTTCCAGGCCGCTACCGCGACCGGCAAGAATGTGCTGCCGCGTGTTGCCGCATTGCTGGACGTGCAGCCGATCTCCGACATCTCCGGTGTGGTGGATGCCGATACCTTCGTCCGCCCGATCTATGCCGGTAATGCGCTGGCCACGGTGAAGTCTTCCGACGCGAAAAAGATCATCACCGTGCGGGCTTCCAGCTTCGATCCGGTGGCCGCCGAGGGTGGTTCCGCCGCCATCGAGAACGTCAGCGCCGCCGTGGTTGATGGCAAGTCGAAATTCGTGGGCTCCGAGCTTTCCAAGAGCGAGCGCCCGGAACTTACCGCCGCCAAGATTATCATCTCCGGCGGGCGCGGCATGCAGAATGGTGAGAACTTCACCAAGCTGCTGGAACCGATCGCCGACAAGCTGGGGGCAGCCGTTGGCGCCTCGCGCGCGGCGGTGGATGCGGGTTTCGTGCCGAACGATTATCAGGTCGGCCAGACCGGCAAGATCGTGGCGCCTGAGCTGTACATCGCCGTCGGCATTTCGGGTGCCATCCAGCATCTGGCCGGCATGAAGGACTCCAAGGTTATCGTGGCGATTAACAAGGACGAGGACGCGCCGATCTTCCAGGTGGCGGATTACGGCCTCGTTGGCGATCTCTTCACCATTCTTCCGGAGCTTGAGAAGGCATTATGAGCATCAGCAAAATCGGCGTCATCGGCGCGGGACTCATGGGTAACGGCATTGCTCACGCGGCGGTGCTCTCCGGTTTTGACGTGACATTGGTGGACGCCTTCGAGGCGGCGCTACCCAAGGCCCTGGCGACCATGAACAAGAACATGGACCGCCAGATTTCCAAGGGCAGCCTCACCGCGGAGGGGAAAGTGGCGGCACTTGCCCGCCTCACGACTTCCACCGATTACCATGCGCTTGCGGGTGTCGACATCGTCATCGAGGCGGTGCCCGAGAAGCTTGAGATCAAGCAGAGCATCTATGACGAGCTGAAGCCGGTGCTGGGGCCGGATGTGATCCTGGCCTCCAACACGTCCTCTATCTCCATCACCAGGCTGGCGGCCATTTCTGGCCGGCCGGAGACATTCATCGGGCTGCATTTCTTCAACCCGGTGCCGATGATGAAGCTGGTCGAGATCACGCGCGGCCTTGCCACCAGCGAGGACACCTATCAGGCGGTCTTCGCTCTGGCGGAAAAGCTCGGCAAGACGCCTGTCGCCGTGCAGGATGCGCCTGGCTTCATCGTTAACCGCATTCTTTGCCCGATGCTGAATGAGGCCATCTTCGCCCTGCATGAGGGCGTGGGCAGTGTCGCTTCCATCGATGCGGGTATGAAGCTCGGTGCCAACCACCCGATGGGACCGCTGGAGTTGTCGGACTTCATTGGGTTGGACACGCTGCTCTCGATCATGCGCGTGCTGCATGCGGAGCTGGGCGAGGACAAGTATCGCCCGTGCCCGCTGCTGGTGAAATACGTGGATGCCGGCTGGTATGGCCGCAAATCCGGCCGGGGGTTCTACGACTACAGCACCACCCCACCGAAGCCCGCGAAGTAGTGGGGCAAGGCCAGGGGCGCTGCCCCTGGCCTCCGCTCAAGGCAATCCACACAGACTAAAAAAGGGTCCCCTTGGGGGACCCTTTTTAGTCTGAAGCGCAAGCTCTAAGGGCTCGGCTCCTTAGCCTTCTGTTCCCACTACTTCACCGGGGCATCATGGTCGAGGAAGGCGATATCGCGCGGGCGGCGTTGCAGCACTTGTCCGCCGTCTATGACGATGGTTTGGGCGTTATAGGAGGGGGTGGCGAGGATGAAATCCACCGCTCCGGTGATCTGCTCCACCGTGCAGCCGCGCCCCAGCGGGTTGTTTTTGTGGGTGCGCTGGAACTCGGCCTCAGTCTGCGTGCCGCTGATGAGGGTGATGCCGGGCGCGATGCCGCAAACGCGGATGGTGGGGGCGAAGGCCATGGCGAGCAGGCTCGTCATGCTGTGCAGCGCCACCTTGGAGAGGGTGTAGGAGAAATGGTCCGGGTTCAGCGCGTAGACCTTGTTGTCCACCAGGCTGATGATCGTGCCTTCCGTGCCGCGCGCCTTCACCGCCGCATGCAGCGCCTGGGAGAGCAGAGCCGGGGCGAAGAGGTTCACCCGCATGTTGTCTTCCAGAGATTCCGGCGTGGCCGTGGCGGCGGTGTCGTGCTCGAAGATCGAGGCGTTGTTGATGAGCAAGGTAAGCGGGCAGATGGCCTCGCATTGCGCCACCAGCCCGGCCACGGATGCGGTATCGGCAAGGTCGGCGCAGAGGGCGGTGGCGGCCCCGCCGCCCGCGCGGATGGAGGCGACGACGGCTTCGGCCTCCTCTCGCGAGCTGTGATAGTGCACGAAGACGTGCCAGCCCGCCCGGCCAAGATGAAGGGCGATGCCCGCGCCGATGCGCCGGCCGCTTCCTGTAATGAGGACACCGTTCATGTCATTGCTCCCCGCAGCTTTGAGGTGCCCGGGCGTGTGCCCGGGCGCGGGGACGTGGATAGACGAGCGGCGCGGGAATACAAGCCGCCGCGTATGGAAACTCTGCTCTGGCGGCCATTTGGGGCGTTTTCGGCTTGAACCGCCGGGCGGGGTCTCAGAAGGTGGTGTTGGCGCGCAACCCGGCGATGAACTCGTTGCCCAGCCTGTGCGTGGGGTTGGCCGGGTCCATGATGCCGCCGCCGGGGTTGGCGATGTATTGCAGATCCGGCTGCAATTGCAGCCAGGGCGTGATCTGGGCCTGGTAGGTGAGCTCGATCAGCGTCTCGGTATTGCGCGCGGGGGCGCCGGAAGCGCGGTCGGCATCGGCGGCGCGGCCGCTGACCTTGCCAACGCCGAAATCTATGCCCACGGAGTCGTTGGGTCTTCCGGGCAGCGGGTCGCTAAGGGTGAGGCCGCCATTGAACGAGAAGCTGATGAGGTTCTGCGCCGCCGGCCCGCCCATCAGGCGCGCGAAGCCGTTGAGGCTGCGGGTGGGGCTGAATTGCCAGAGCGTCTGGTCCACCACGGCATAGATGCTGTAATTGCCGCGATGCATGGAAGCGTCGCCGTAATACTGGTCGGGGAAGCGCCCGGTATCGTACCAGAAGCCTAGCTTGTAGGTGCCGTTCGATGCCGGGGGGGCGTATTGCAGCTCGGTGATGAACAGCGCGCCGGTGTTCAGGTTGAAGAGGGCGCCGTTGCCGTCCATCTCCTGGGTGTCGTCGTTGAAGCTGCCGCCGGAGGGGTTGTCGTCGAACACGCCGGTGAGCAGGGTTAGGTGGTGCGGGGCCGCGTATTGCAGCCGCACGCCGAGCGAGGAGAGCGGGTAGGCGGGGCCGCCGGAATACATGTCCACCGAGGGAAGCAATGGCCAGCCGGCCATGGTATTCACGAACAGCCCGGAATTGTCGCTGACCATGAACTCATTGTCGATGCTCTGCTGGCCAATCTTTACGTCCACGCCGGAATTGCCCAGAGCTTGATCGTACCACATCTCCCATAGGCGGGTGGCGTTGTCGGCCTCGTTGCCGTTGGCCTGCTGTAGATTGTCCAGATAATATTCCGAGAGGCTGCGGCCATGAATTTGCAGGGCGCTGATATGGAAGCTGCCGCCCGGCAGGCTGATGAGTTTGGAGAGATCGGCATCCAGCGTGGCGGTGGTGAGGCCTTGCAGCGTGGCGCCCTGCTTCACGCCGCCGGTGGTGTTGCCGAGCAGGGTTTCGCTGTCGGTGATGCCCAGGGTGATGCCGTGTGTCGCCAAGGCTGGGCGCAGACCGCCGATGTTGCCAAGTAGCCCGGTATTATCGCTTTGCGCCTGCGCGGTGCCCGCGCACAAAGCCAATGTGATACCCAAACCCCAATATGCCTGCGTTCTATGCCGCATGAATGCCTCCGTGTTGTCCTGACCTGCTGAATTTGGATATGTTATATTATAACATTATTGTCCAGACGGCCTTTTTTTTAATAAAACTCATTCGCATAGAAGAGGGGTAAAAAAACTGCCGCTTGGGCAGGGGGACGCGTGACACGGCTCTCTCCTCCGTCTTGCAAATAAGAACTATTCTTAATTAATCGGAGGAAAGTTGTCGGTCAAGCCCGGCCCTGCCAAAGGGCCGGTCAGGCGTGGATGAGCGTGCCGGCCTGGCCCGCGACGATGGCGGCGGCATCGGACAGCGCGCCTATGGCCGCGCGCTTGCCGGTGTTCTGCACGAAACGGCAGGCGGCCTGCACCTTGGGCCCCATGCTACCGGCGGCAAAGCCTTGGCCAAGCAGTGCCGCTGGTGTGACTTTGCGCAGTGCCGTTTGCCGTGGCGTGCCGTAATCCAGATACACGGCATCCACATCGGTGAGCATGAGGAAGATATCCGCGCCGATCTGCTCAGCCAGCAGGGCGCTGGCGGAGTCTTTGTCGATGACCGCTTCCGCGCCATGCCATTTGTCTGCCGCATCGCGCGTGACGGGGATGCCGCCGCCGCCAGTGCAGATGACGAGCGTGCCGGCCTTGGTGAGGCGCTGGATGCTGGCGGCGTTGAGAATGGTCATGGGGGCGGGCGAGGCGACGACGCGGCGCCAAGCCTTGCCGTCCGGCGCGACGGTCCAGCCGCGCGCGGCGGCGAGGGTTTTGGCCGTGGCTTCGTCATAGACCGGGCCTATGGGCTTGGTGGGATGGCTGAAAGCAGGGTCATTCACCGCAACCTCGACACGTGTGAGCAGCGTGGCGATTTCCGTGCCCGGCGGCAGCACGTTGGCCAGCTCTTGCTCCAAAAGATAGCCGATCCAGCCTTCGCTTTCGGCATCCAGGCTGTCCAGCGCCGGGGCGGAGGCGGGTGGCCCGGCCTCTGCCTGCAAGGCCAGCAGCCCGACTTGCGGGCCGTTGCCGTGGGTGAGGGTGACGTGGTGCCCGGCCGCCACCAGCTGCGCCAGCGCCGTGGCGGCGCGCACGATGTTCTGCTGTTGCGCGGCGGGGGTGAGTGGCTCCCCCCGCCGCAGCAGCGCGTTGCCACCCAGGGCCGCGACGATATGCATCAGCCGAGCGTGGCGACGAGAATCGCCTTGATGGAGTGCATGCGGTTCTCGGCCTGGTCGAAGACGATGGAATGTTCCGATTCGAACACCTCGTCCGTGACCTCCATGGCGGAAATTCCGTAGCGTTTCTCGATGTCCTTGCCGACTGTCGTCTCCGTGTTGTGGAAGGCGGGCAGGCAGTGCATGAACTTCACGGCCTTGTTGCCGGTAGCCTGCAGCAGCGCGGTGTTGATCTGGTAGGGCATCAGCAGCTTGATGCGGTCGGCCCAGAGATGCTCGTCCTCGCCCATGGAAAGCCAGACATCGGTATAGAGAAAGTCAGAACCTTCCACGGCTTTTTGCGGGTTGGATTCGAATTGGACCTGCCCGCCGCTGGCGGCGGCGATGGCGTTGATCCGCGCGGTGAAATCAGCATCAGGCCAGAGCGATTCCGGTGCGCCGATATTCATGTGCATGCCGAGCTTGGCGGCGCCGACGGCGAGCGACTGCGCCATGTTGTTGCGGCCATCGCCCAGGAAGGTGAATTTGATATCATGCAGCGGCTTATCGCAGAATTCCGGCATGGTCATGAAATCGGCCAGCACCTGGGTGGGGTGGGCTTCATCGGTCAGGCCGTTATATACCGGCACGCCGGAATATTTCGCCAAGGTCTCCACGTCCTCCTGCGCGAAGCCGCGGAATTCGATGGCGTCATACATGCGCCCGAGCACGCGGGCGGTGTCCTTCACGCTTTCCTTATGGCCGATATGGCTGCCGCCCGGCCCCATATACGTTACATGCGCGCCTTGGTCGTAGGCCGCTACCTCGAAGCCGCTGCGCGTGCGGGTGGAGTCTTTCTCGAAGATCAGCGCGATGGTCTTGCCCTTTAGGCGCTGTACCTCGAACCCGCCGCGCTTGGCGGCTTTCAGCTCGGCGCCGAGTTTCAAAAGATCCTGGATTTCACTCTGAGAAAAATCTTCCAGTGAAAGCACGCTGCGTCCGCGTAAATGCGTCATGAGTTATTCCTTCTTCAAATCGCGTCGCGGCGGATGGGGCAGGTCATGCAATGCGCGCCGCCGCGCCCGCGCCCGAGTTCCGCGCCCTCAATGGTGATGACCTCGATGCCCGCCTTGCGCAGCAGGGTGTTGGTATAGACGTTGCGGTCATAGGCGATGACGACACCCGGCTCCAGCGCGAAGACATTGTTGCCGTCATCCCATTGCTCGCGCTCGGCCTCGTAGGAATCGCCGCCGGTCTCGATGACGCGCAATTGTTTGAAGCCGGCGGCGGCGGCGACGACTTCCAGAAAGCTCTGGGTTTCCTCGACGATGCGCAGCGTGCCGGGTTTTTCGCCTGGATAGAGTGAGAAGGCGCGCAGGCGGTGCACCACATCCGGGTAGATGGTGACGAGATCGCGGTCGCAGAAAGAGAATACAGTGTCCAGATGCATGTAGCTGCGGTCACTGGGCATGAGGGCGGCAATGACGCGCTTGGCTTGCCCCTGCGCGAAAATGCGGCGTGCATATTGCGAGACGGCTTGCGGGGTGGAGCGTTCACCCATGCCGATGAGTACGATGCCGTCGGTCAGCGGCATCAAATCGCCGCCTTCCAGACTGATGGAGCCGGCATGTTCTTCGGCGGCGTTGAAATATTTGTGGAATTTGGCGGCCTTGAAGCGCGGGTGGTAGGTGTACACCGCCGCGACATTGGCGGCCTCCAGCTGGCGCGCGGGCCAGTGCATGGGGTTGATGAACACGCCATTGCCTGCCCAACAGGTCGTGTCACGCGTGAAGAGCTGGTTGGGTAGCGGCGGCAGTACGAAATCTTGCGGCGCGCGGGTGATGCCGAAGAGCGAATGCGGCTGGAATGGCAGCTCCGCGCGGGCGATGCCGCCAATCATGTAGGCTGCCAGCTGGGCGTCCGGCATCTCCGCCAGCCAGGCGCGTAGCTCCAAATCCACGCCGGTGGAGCCGTCCACCGTGCCCAGGCGCTTGTCCAGCAGCCAGTTCCGCGCCTTCGGGTCGGCCATGGTTTCCGCCAGTGCCTGACCGAACTCTATGACGGCGATGCCGCGATCGCGCATGGTGTCCACGAAGGCGTCGTGCTCCTGCCGTGCCTTCTTCACCCAGATCACGTCATCGAACAGCAGATCATGACAATTACCGGGGGTGAGACGGCTGAGGCTGAGGTCCGGGCGGTGAACGAGAACCTCACGCAGCTTGCCGACCTCGGAATAGACGCCGGGGTCAGGAAGGGAATTGGTCATGGCTGGGTTTCCATATGTTGCTTGACGAGTAGGCTAAGAGGGTTGGGGGC
>JAQUAC010000070.1 GCA_028687415.1 Acidocella sp.
GCCGTGCCTCCGGTGTGGGATTCCGTCCGGCGATGAGAAACTCCTCCACCTCGGGCGACACGAAACCCATCTGCGGGGTCGGCGGATCGTGCGACAGGCCACCAGAACCGAGGATGAGAATGCGTTCCTTTCGCGTGGCCAGGAACTTGCCCACAGCCGCGCCCAAGGCCACAACGCGACGGCAAGGAGGCAGCGGTCGCGCGGCGCCGTTAACGAAAATGGGGATGACCGGATAACGCGCCACGCCGCCCGCGATCAGTTCCAGAGGCTGGGTGAAGCCGTGGTCGACCTGCATGCTGTAAGAATAGGCGACGTCGATATCTTGTGCCTGTACCGTCCTCACTAGATCTAGTGCCAGTTCCTCCGGCACATTAAGCGGGCCGTGGCCAATATCCCAATCCCCGGCACAGGTGGCACGCACGCCGACGCAGAAGGGCGGCATGAGATCATAAAAGAAGCCATTGAAGTGATCAGGGGCAAACAGCACGATCAATTCCGGATCGAACGCCGCCACCTCACGCGCCAGCTCGGCGAAATGCCCACGCACAGCCCCTTCTACAGCTGCTGGCGGACGGATAAAATCCATCATCGGCGTGTGTGAGGCACAGATAAGCTCTACAGGCATGATGTCCTCCCGGCGCCCCTTAGGGCACGGTAAAGCGTCAAAAATGATTAAAGATCGAGCCCGCCGGCGACATAGCGGATACCGCGAATGCCCAAGCCACAATCGGCGTTGATCATAACGCCGCTCAAGGTCCGGTTATCGGCCCGCGAGGCCAGCATCACGTAAGGGCCCACAAAATCCTCCGGCGAAGGAAAAAATTGCAGCGGCAAAATGGCGCGGATACTCTCGGGTGAGCGCGAATCCATGATCCGCGCGTTCTCCTGCCCCAAAGCAACCGGGCCACGAAGATCACTTGCCATACCGCTCGGTGCCACCGCATTCACCCGCACCTTGGGTGCCAACTCGTAGGCCAACTGCCGCACCAACCCCACGGCTGCATGCTTCGTGGCGGTGTATATAGGACCACCGCCACCAGGGTAAAAGGCAGAGTTAGACAGGGTAAAAATTATCGCCCCTTGTGATTGCACAAGTGCCGGAGCTGCCGCTCGGGCGCCGAGCAGATATCCTTTCACATTCACATCAAAAATTTCGGAATAGCCGGCATCTAGCCGCTTCGGCGAAGTTCCCAGCAGACTGGCTCCATGATCCCAGATACCGGCATTGCCAATGAACACGTCCAGCTTACCAAAGCGTTCCAACGTCGCATTTACTGCGCGCTCATTATCCTCATAGGAGCGGACATCGCCGGTCACGGCCACGACCGCGTCCGGAAAGCCCTCTATCAGTCGCGCGGTTTTATCCGCCGAGCGTTCCAGAACACCAACTCGCGCACCTTCAGAGACAAAGCGCTCCACAATGGCCAGCCCCAACCCAGAACCGCCTCCGGTAATGAAAACGACCTGATCCTTGAGACGACTCATGCCGCCCTCCGCGCCGGAGCAAGGACATAGACATTGCCGTCTTCCACCTTTATATCGAATTTGGCGAGATCAATGGTTGCCGGCTGTGTCAACGCCCGTCCAGTTTTGAGACAAAACTTTGCGGAGTGGATCGGGCATTCCACTGTACAATCCTCTTCAATATACCCATCGGCCATTGAAGCTGCGCCATGAGTGCAGCGGTCAGCTAAGGCATAGAATACGCCATTCGCATTGAATACGGCGATCGCCGGGTCAGTTTCAACCCGGAGAGCCTCCCCCGGCAGTAGTTCCGCCACGGCACAAACAAAAACCTTTTCCATCACAGAAAAATGCTGATGTTAGCAGTCATCAATACGAACTCATCAAGTTCCAGTGCACGGCGTACAACAAGCCAGCCGCCATCGTTACGGCGCAGAATGTCCTGGCGCGTACCGTAAAACGTGTGATGGTCACGCGCCTTGGCCGCGCGGTGCACGGCGTAATTGCAGAAAAGCGTGATTTCGTCGCCCATCTCACCGGTAATGCGCACATTCGTGATGAAGTGCCTAGTACGCGACTGCGGCTCCTCAGCCCAGGCCATACCCGTCTCCAGCCGTGCCACGCGGCGCTCCAGCGTATACTTATTCTCATGAAAGATATAGGTTGTAGGCGGGGCAATACCGTGACGGCGGTCGCGTACCTGAGCCAACGTGTTAGTGTCGAGCGTGTAGGTCACGTCCTCGGCCAACAGGTCTAACCATTCACGGAAGTGGTGCTCGTCGATCAGCGCCGCCTCCAGATATAGGAACTGCTCAACATCATGTTGCAGCTCCGGCGATGCCTTATATACGGCCGCCGACGACGCCGCTTTAACAGTCAGATCATCCACGGACAATCTCCTCCTGATATTCTTGGGTCTTAGTTTCAATCTCGGCCCACGTCTCGGACGTCATCATGTCTACCCAGCGCTGATAGAAGCCGCGCGCTGCAGTCTCGGCGAAAGTGTGGTTGGTAACACCAGGAATGCCATCTTTGCGGCGCTCTTCAAAGCCTATGCCCATTTGCATACAAAGCTCAGTTTGCTGCGCCTTATTGCCGCGCAATACTTTCTGTACCTCCACCCAATTCTCAGAATCATCCTGCTCCAAGAACCCCGCCGGACCAAAGGCGCGAGCATGGCTCTGCTTAAGCGCCTCCTTCACTTCGTCCGACGCCGCCCTATCGGCGATGCAGAACACCCAAACCTCAATCTGGTTCGGTCCTTTGGGATGCCACACGCGCAGGGTCTGCGTGCCATTCAGCCAAGACAGCGTGGGGAATATGGTGTTGTGGCCAGCTAAACGCAGGGCGCGCACGCGCCCCAGACGCGCCTCAACCTCGGGATAAGTCTCGCGAAAATAGTTCGAAACTTCGCCGCCGACCCACACATTGGCATCAGCCTTCTCGGTGAAGAAAAAGGCGCTGCCATGCCCATTCTCAGAGAACTGCACACCGCCAAGACCATTCGCCCAGGCTGGGCGCTGCGTCTGGCCATCGCCGAGGGGTTTGCCATCTGCCTTGTTCTCCGGCGTAGGCGCAAGCACCTGGATGGCCGAGCCATGCGTATAGGGTGCATGATACTGGTCAGAGCAGAATTGTTCCGCGGCGAATTTCCAGTTGCAATTGATGACCCATTTATTGACGCCGCCAACCACCTCAGTGCCGCCTTCGCGGCGGTCGATGAAGCCGTCCAGATACCAGGCCATGTCACCCAGATACTCCTCCAGCGATGGAGCGCTCTCGTCCCAATTGCCGAAAATCAACCCCTTATAGGTTGTGAGGCGCGTTACCTGGATCAAACCCCATTGAGATTTATCAAGGTTATTGCGGTAGGCTTCTTCTTCCAATGGCACCGAGGTCAGTCCACCTTCCAATCCGAAGGCCCAGCCATGATACGGGCAAGTGAAGGTGCGGGTGTTGCCGCTATCAGCATGGCAGAGCTTCATGCCACGGTGGCGGCATTGGTTAAGAAAGGCTGCAACGGAGCCATCCTTCTGCCGAGCCACAATAATCGGATCCTCACCCATAAAGGTCGTGAAGAAATCGCCAGACTTGGGAATCTGTGATTCATGCGCGAGAAACAGCCAAGAACGCCCAAAAACACGTTCAAGCTCTAGCTGATACACATCCTCATCGACATAAATGGCAGGCTTCACTTTACCATGCCGCGCGTCGACAAGACCTTTAATATTTAGCTTATCCTGCATACAGGCTTCTCTCCGGAACGGGCCGCCTCTTGACGCGGGCAACCATCACGATTGCCCCCTATAACAACCACTTCAGATCAAGTGAAATATTTTGCAGCTTGTGTATTAATACTTTTTTTGTCTAAGTATGGCACTATGGAACTCCGTCATCTCCGCTATTTCATCGCCGTCGCCGAGGAACTGAACTTCACCCGGGCGGCACAGCGGCTGAACACCGCACAGCCCTCGCTTAGCCAGCAAATTCAGGATCTTGAGCATGAAGTCGGAACCCCGCTTTTTATCCGAACAAAACGCAGTGTGTCCCTTACCACTGCCGGACAAGTATTTCTTGATGAAGCTCGACTAACCTTAGCTCAATCACGCCGAGCTATCGCGAGTGCCCGTCGTGCCGCGGAAATCGACGGACAAAAACTCACAGTGGGATTCGTGCCTGCCGCAGAGATCAAAATTTTTCCCCACATCCTCACCTTCATGCGCGCCCATTTTCCAAAGTTACAGCTGCAACTGCAATCTCTCACCACCATGGAACAACGTGCAGCCTTGCTACGCGGCGACATCGACATTGCGTTTCTGCGTTTGCCTATGGAAGATGCCGGGCTGAAAGCGCAAACCGTGCTGCGCGAGCGCCTTGTCGCGGTATTGCCCGCCAATCACGCCTTAGCGAGCCGAACACAAGTCAGCCTAACGGAATTGGCGGAAACCCCCTTCCTCGAAATCTCTCCTCTGCAAGGCGGGATGTTGTTCAATATCATACGCGATAGCATGAAATCCCAAGACGTCACACTGCAAACGGCCCAACAGGTGGAAAACGTCCTCACTCTATTAACCCTCATTGGACTTGGATTCGGCTTCTCACTTCTTCCTGATTATGCTGAAAGCCTGGCATTTCGGAATGTCACCACTATACCCCTCTCTGGACCGCCGATTCATATCGATCTGCTCATGGCTTGGCGAGAAGATGATCAATCACCTGAAAATGCTGCATTCCGCGAATTGGTGAACGATCGTACCAAGATTGATTGATTGTTTTTTTGTATTGATTTTAGAGCAAATTTATATTTGCTATACTTCCCCGACTTTATCATCCTGCTGCTCATTCACAATTGCTACGGGAAGAAATATGACCAATCCGGCGCCACATGTCGGCGAGCATACTCACGTCAATACCCAACCCGAACTGCGCTCCCTCTGGTCTGCTGTTGCAGGTGGTGAGTTTAAACTCCATTATATCAATGCAAACGGCGTGCGTACCCGGGCCATCGAAGCTGGTGAGGGCCCGGTTCAAATTCTGCTGCATGGTGTTTCTGGGCATCTGGAAGCATATCATCGTAACCTCCTTGAGCATGCGAAATACTTCCGAACGATCGCCATTGACATGCTCGGTCATGGTTTCACTGATAAGCCAGCGACCACTTATGAAATTATTGACTATGTCGAGCATCTGCGTGATGTAATTGATGCGATCGGTGCCGATAAAGTGCATCTCTCCGGTGAGTCGCTGGGCGGCTGGGTGGCGGCTCGTTTCGCAGCTAAATATCCCGAGCGCGTTGACCGTTTGGTACTTAACACTGCCGGTGGCTTGATCGCAGACCCAAAAGTGATGGAGCGGTTGCGCACCCTCTCACTCAACGCTGTACGCTCACCCGACCGTGAGGCCACTCGCAAGCGGCTCGAATTCCTGATGCTCGACCCAAGCATCGTCACCGAGGACTTGGTCGATGCGCGCTATGCCTGTTTCCGTCGCCCCGGCATGGTCGAGGCCATGGAGAGAATCATGTGCCTGCAAGACATGGACATCCGCCTGCGTAATCTACTCACATCTGAAGAGCTGGCGACCATCAAGGCAGAAACGCTCGTACTGTGGACCACACACGACCCGACAGCTTCAGTGGAGGTTGGTCAACGTCTTAGCAATATGGTGCCCGGAGCAAAATTCATCGTGATGGAAAATTGCGGGCACTGGCCTCAATATGAGGACCCCGACACCTTCAATCGAATTCATATCGACTTCCTGCGCAACTAGCAGTCATTCTATAGGCCACGCCCTATCTTCTGGCGTGGCCTATATACTTAAGAACAACATTCTTAATGGGCCAGAAATTGTGTCGTTCGCCTATGAACCGATGCTGGCCAGCATCGTGGCTTAGGTGCTTCGGAAACGCAGTGCGTCCACCAGCAGCGCAAAGGCCGGCAAGGATTGGCGGCGGCTAGGGTAGTATAGATGATAGCCCGGCCAGGGTGGACACCAATCCGCAAGAACCTGCTTGAGACGCCCTTTGGCGAGATGGGGCCGGACGAGATCCTCAGGCACATGGGCAAGGCCAAAGCCCGCGAGCGCTGCATCGAGGACATCCAAGATGCTATTGAAGACAAGTTGGCCTTCCACGCGCGCTTTCAGCTCATGGCCATCTTTCTCGAATTCCCAGGCGTATAGTCCGCCATGCGTAGGGAGCCGTAGATTTATACAATCATGGCCCACCAAATCCTGCGGGGTTATGGGGGGTGCATGCTTGGCGAAATACGATTTGGAACCAACCACGACGAAGCGGACGTCAGGGCCGATCCGGACCGCGATCATGTCCTTGGCGACTTGCTCGCCGAGGCGCACACCCGCGTCATAGCGTTGCGCGACGATGTCGGTTAGCCCGTAATCAAGCGTAATCTCGATCTTGATGTTCGGATAGCCTGGCAGAAAATCCTTCAATTTTGGCCAGAGAATCGTTCTGGCGGCATGGTCTCCGACGGTGATACGTATGGTGCCGGCAGGCCTCCCACTCAACGCGCTCAAGGCTTCGAGTTCGCCCTCGATTTCGTCGAGCCTTGGTCCCACGCTTTGCAGCAACCGCTCGCCGGCTTCGGTCGGCGAGACGCTACGCGTCGTGCGCATCAGCAGCCGGACACCGAGGCGTTCTTCGAGTTGGCGAATGGTTTGGCTAAGGGCCGATTGGGATACGCCGAGCTTTGCCGCCGCCTTGGTAAAGCTCCGCTCTGTTGCCACGGCTATGAAAGCGAACAGGTCGTTGATGTTTTCATGCGACATTTATCGGCGCCACTAAAATATCCGCCCAGACTATACCCCGTAATTTGTCAGCCGGTCACCTATATTCATAAGCTCACCTTATAAGGCCATGCGAATTATGGCCCATAATGCTGTTGGCCCGCATGCCTTAGATTGGCTATGCGCGTTCAGCCCGGTGGCTGCGTGACGCCAGAAGGAATGACAATGCAGATCACACGAATTGGCTCCCAGCCCTCCGGCAAGGGACCGGAGACATGGTTCACCGGCACTGTGCGGGTTGATCCGCTGTTCCAGACGGAAGATCCGGCGCGAGTGTCGGGTGGCGTCGTCACGTTCGAGCCCGGCGCCCGCACCGCTTGGCACACCCACCCTCTGGGCCAGACCTTGATCGTGACGGCGGGCTTTGGCCGGGTACAGCGTGAGGGCGGAACGATCGAGGAGATCAGGCCGGGGGATGTCGTCTGGTTCCCGCCCGGCGAGAAGCACTGGCATGGCGCTTCCCCCACGACCGCGATGACGCATATCGCCATTCAGGAGAAGCTGGACGGCAAGGTGGTCGACTGGCTGGAGCATGTCACCGACGCGCAATATTTTGCCGCCCCGCGGGAGACCACCCGATGAGCGACCAACCCAAATTCCGCAGCCCCTTTGGCGACATTGCCCCCGCGCTGGCTGCCTATACCGATGACATTCTTTTCGACGATGTTTGGAAGCGGCCGGAACTATCGCCACGCGACCGCAACCTGGTCACGGTCACGGCGCTGATCGCGCTCTACCGGACCAATGAGCTGCCGTTCCACCTGAAATACGCGCTCCAGAATGGCGTCACCCGCGACGAGATCGTGGAGGTGATCACCCATCTCGCCTTCTACGCCGGCTGGCCCGCCGCCAGCACGGCCGTTGGGATCGCGCGCAAGGTGTTTGAAGAAACCGGCGCGGGAGCATGAGCATGCAGAGCCGCACGCTTGGCAATAGCGGACTTGTGGTCTCAGCCATCGGGCTGGGCTGCATGGGGATGAATCACCACCGCGGCCCGGCTCCAGATAAAGCTGCGATGATTGCGCTCATCGCCGCGGCGGTGGAGCGCGGCGTCACCTTTTTCGACACGGCGGAAGTCTACGGTCCTTTCACCAATGAGGAGCTGGTGGGCGAAGCGCTGGCGCCGTTCCGTAAGAAAGTGGTTATCGCCACTAAATTCGGCTTTGATCTTGGCCCCGGCGGGCGGGGGGATGCGGCCATGAACAGCCGGCCGGAGCGTATCCGCCAAGTAGCCGATGAATCGCTGAAGCGCCTGCGCACCGATGTAATCGATTTGTTCTACCAGCACCGGGTCGATCCCGATGTGCCGATCGAGGAGGTCGCCGGCACGGTGAAGGATCTGATCAGTGCCGGGAAGGTGCGGCATTTCGGGCTGTCAGAGGCTGGGGCGCAGAGCATCCGCCGTGCCCACGCGGTGCAGCCTGTGGCTGCCCTGCAAAGCGAGTATTCCCTGTGGTGGCGAGAGCCGGAGGACGAGATATTGCCGCTATGCGCGGAGCTGGGCATCGGCTTTGTGCCCTATAGCCCGCTGGGGCGCGGCTTTCTAACCGGCGCCATCGACGAGACGACTGATTTTTCCCGCAATGACAACCGCGCCACCCTCCCGCGTTTCACGCCCGAGGCACGTAAGGCAAACCGCCCGATCGTCGAGCTGTTGCAGCGGATTGGCACCGAGAAGCAGGCTACCCCGGCGCAGATCGCGCTCGCCTGGCTGCTGGCGCAAAAGCCGTGGATCGTGCCGATCCCCGGCACAACCAAGCTGCATCGGCTGGAGGAGAATATCGGCGCGATCGAGATCGCTCTGAGCGCTGAGGAACTACGCCAGATCGAAAATGCGGCAGCAAAAATCACGGTGGTGGGTAACCGGTACCCGCAGTCGGAGGCCGCGAAAACGCAGCGTTGAGTTTCAGGAGACAGAACATGATCATCTCATTCGAGGGTCAGGTGGCCCTGGTAACGGGAGCCGCCTCCGGCCTTGGCTTGGCGACGGCCAGGGCTTTTGCGGCGTCCGGCGCGGCGGTGGCGCTGGCCGATCAGAACGCCAATGCGGTGCAAGAGGCCGCTGCCGCACTGGCCGCGCAGGGCCATAAAACTCTCGCCATTCACTGCGATGTGTCAGATGACGCGCAGGTGGAGGCTATGGTGGCGCAGACCGTGGCCCATTTCGGACGCCTGGACGCCGCCTACAACAATGCCGGCGTACAGAATGTATTGGCGGAGACCGCTGACACGACCCACGAGGATTATGACCGGGTCATGGGGATCAACCTCCGCGGCGTCTGGAGCTGCATGAAGTTTGAATTGCGGCAGATGCGCACACAGGGACATGGCGCCATCGTGAACTGTTCTTCGCTCGGCGGGCTCGTGGGCGGGGCGGAACGCGGAATCTACCACGCCGCCAAGCACGGGGTGCTTGGTTTCACCAAGAGTGCGGCGCTCGAATATGCGGCGCGTGGCATCCGGGTCAACGCTATCTGTCCAGGACTCATCTGGACGCCGATGGCCGACCAGATGGTCGCGGGCGGCCAAGGTGACGCGCTCAAGGCCATGGAGCAGAGCGTACCCATGGGGCGGGTTGGCCGCCCCGAGGAGATTGCAAACACCGTTCTATGGCTTTGCAGCGAGGCGGCAAGCTACGTGACCGGCCAGTCCATCTCGGTGGATGGCGGCTTCATCATGCGTTGAAGGAAGGAACGAAATTCATGCGCGGAACTGTTCTCTACTGCACCGGCGATGTGCGCTTCGAGGAAATCGCCGCCCCCAGGATCATGGTGCCCACCGATGCCATCGTTCGCATTTCGGCAACCTGCGTCTGCGGCTCGGATTTGTGGCCCTATCGCGGCCTGCAGGCCATCGCAGGCCCCACGCCGATGGGGCATGAA
>JAQUAC010000071.1 GCA_028687415.1 Acidocella sp.
GTCTCGGTGATTAGTCTTATGTTCGGAGCATCGCCGATGGCGGCGCGGATCAGGGTCAAATCGTCCTGATACGCTTCGGTGTTGGAAAGTTTCATCACCAGCAGATGCTCTCGACTCCGCCCGAACGCGGCGCGGAAGGCAGCGATGGCGCCGAGCGGATTCTTGCGCACCATGGAGGACGCCAAGTTGAACATGGTAGTGACGATGAACACGCCCTCCGGGAGGCCGAAGCTGGCGCGGTCGCCCTCCGTTGGCAACGCGGTCTCAGCCATGGGGAAAGGCACCACCCGCACCCGGCCTGGGGCTAGAGGCTCCAAGGCCCGCGCCGTGAATGCTGACGGCGCCCAAACCTCGTGCACAAATTTGGCGCCGCCGTGCCAGCTACGCGGCACCAACGGCAATTCCCAGGCCCAGACACCTATGACGCGCCGGCCTTTCAGAAAATCCCGCGGCATGCGCAGCAGCCCGAGGGGAAAGATCGGAGAATTGACGACGGAGAGCAGTGCCGCGTCGCGCGGCACGGTGCAATGCTGCATGGGCACAAAACCCGGCAGGCCGAGCGGCACGAAGCCCCGCGCCAGCCCGTGCGCCGCAATAACTTGGTGCAGGATGCGTCCGCTCTCGGCCAAGCCATTAGTAAAGGCCGCGTCTCCGGCAACAACGATGCCGTTGCTGCGCGCGGGCGGCACCTTGTCCGGTTTCCGTGCCAAAAGGGCGGCGACATAGCTGGCACCGTGGCGCCGTAACTCGCGCGGCAGCAGACGCCAAGCCGCCTGCCCCACTCTCAACATGCCCTGCTTCACTGGCGCCATTACCCGTGAGATGCGCCAGAACAGCCGGTCTACGTCAAGTGCAGTTTACTCAAAATTAGCGATTTGGAGATACACGTCACTAATCTGCGCCACCGCAAAACTGGCGTACGTAAGGCGCGAATTGGGTCCGCAGCGCCGGCACACTGAGTTTGAAATTCTCCAACCGGTATGGCGCGTGTTTGCCGTAGCCGCCACGGGGGCGTGCTTTCAGCCGCACCGCCATTGCCGCCTGCCCAGCCTCGCCCAGCGCCATGCCGAATTGCCCGTAAATACGCTCAATGATCGCCAAAGGCGCGGCGATCAACTCGTCATAATGCACATGGATCTTGCGCTCGGCCGGCACATCGGCCCGCTGGTCGAACTCCAGCAGCAGGTTGGCGCCGTGCGTCCAGCGTTCGGCGACCTGCGCGCCGATCTCTGCGGCGTCGATGTTCTTTAGAAACGGACGGCGCAGCACCTCGGTGAGGTGCGCGACGGAGCCGAGCACGGCGATGGGATCACGGTGCACGATGACGAATCGCGCATCCGGATAGGTCTTGAGCAGCGAATCCAGCGTGAAAGTATGGTCCGGACATTTCAATACCCAGCGCGAGGGCGTGCCGTTTTGTAGATATTGCAAGAACAGCTTGTGGAATCGAAAGGCATCGTCATGCCCGTGGGCTTCCAGCCAGTGGAAATAACCGGGCACACGATGCGTCGAATCGAAGCGCAGGCTCTGGAACACATGCGCGGTGATCTCACTGCATTCCTGCGGGCTGTCGGCGTTGATGGGGTGCATCTCCTCGAACCCCGGCGCCAGTCCGGCGAAGAGCCGAAGCTGGCGGTCCACGTTCTTTACTCGTTGGTCCTGCGCCGGGTTGAACCCGGCTGGGCGCGGGCCGGGGTAAATGGTCTGCCAGTTGCGCGGCACCAGGTTTTCTTCGTCCTCCGCCATCAGCCCGTGCAGGAAGGTGGTCCCGGAGCGCGGCAGGCCGAGGATAAAAACCGGCGCGGTGATGGGGGCAGCGCCCAAGGCCGGGTTGGCGTGGTGCGCATCCTCCACCTTCTGCGCATTGCGCAACAGGCGGATGCTGTCCCAGCGCAGGGAGAGCTTGCCGAACACGCAAAGATCGGAATCCGTTGCGATGGACGCGATTAACCTCTCCAGCCCCTCGCGCGCCTGCGGCCCTGGGGTGGCTCGGGCGGCGCGGATCAGGTCGGCGGGTGCCGTGGAGGACAGCAGCGATTGCGGCACGACTTTATCGGCAAGGTGAAAGCCCTGCGCCAGGAGACGAACAAAAACGGACATATCAGCGTTCGATCAGCTCGATCTTGTAGCCGTCCGGATCCTCGATAAAGGCGATGACCGTAGTGCCAAACTTCACCGGACCAGGCTCGCGTACGATCTTGGCTCCGGCGGCGCGAAGTTTTTCGCAGGCAGCGTAGATATCCGGCACGCCGAGGGCAATATGCCCGAAGGCGGTTCCCGGGTCATAGCTGGAGACCCCCCAGTTATGGGTCAGCTCCAGCACTGTGTGGCTGGCTTCATCGCCATACCCCACAAAGGCCAGCGTGTACTTGCCGTCTGGCACTTCCGTACGGCGCAGCTCACGCATGCCAAGCAGGCCGGTGTAAAAGGCGATGCTTCTGTCCAGGTCGCCCACGCGTAGCATGGTGTGCAGATAGGAGAATTCGCTCAATGCCTCAGCCCTTTCGTAGATGAAGTCTATTTAGGGCTGAACACCGATGAGAAAAACCCCGCCCGCGTCCGCCGTCTCGACCATTAAATCCTTGTTTGCCAAGATAGTACCACCCGCCTCGAATGCCACGCCCCGAAGCCCAGCCTCACGCGCATGGCGGATCGTCGCAGCGCCGATGGTTGGCAGGTCGGCCCGGCGCTCCTGCCCCGGCTTGGCCAGTTTCACCAACACTCCGGCAGGGCCAGGGCGCATAACGGCTTGAATACGGGACAGCATTGCATCTGTACCCTCCACGGCCTCCACAGCCAACACAATTCCTTGTTGCACAACGCAGGCCTGGCCGATATCTGCGGCGCCGATAATTTTAAGCACCTCGATTCCGCGCTGGATATCCACCATGGCGGCGGCGTCTGGCACAATTCTTGTCAACACCCCCGGCGGGGCCAGCACATCTGTCAGAATGTCATGTGCGCCAATGAAGTGAAATCCTTCCTCGGAAAGCACCCGCATGACGGCGGCAAGCAGCCCATCATCACCCAGGAATGCCGCCTTACCCACGCGCGCCAGCAACCGCGCCCCCTCCGCATCATCGGGACGCAGCGCCAAGAAGGAGGGGCGCTTGACTGGGCCAATCATCACCAAATCAGTGCAATTTTCGTCGCGAAAGGTACGGATGATGGCGCTGACGGCCCCGAGGCGGAAAAATTTATGCGGAAACGGCCGGAGCACGTCCGACTCGGCGAAGCCCTCGATACCGGCGATGAAAACCGGGCGCCCCGCCGCCTGTGCCGCAGCGGCTACCTGGCCGGGCAATGGTCCGCCGCCGGCGATGATGCCCAGAGGGAGGCTCATCGGCGCGGACTAATCATCCGCGCCTGCCCCGCCAGCGACATTGGTAAGAATGCCGTGCTTGCTGGGCGTGGCGATGAAGTCCAGAATCCCGGTGACATAGGCATCATCCTGATAGCCAAACCGCGCCTTGGCGACACGCTCAGCGAACACACCCGGCCCGGTAAACAGGAATTTATACGCGGCATTAACGCGGGAGAGCTGGGCCTTTTCCAGCCCGCGCCGGCGCAGGCCGATGAGGTTAAGGCCGAGAAGTTCCGCACGCGTTCCAAAAACGCGGGCATAAGGGATAACATCCCGCGTCACGCCGGTAAGCCCGCCGACCATGGCGCCGGTACCGACGCGCACGAATTGCAGCAGCGCAGCATTGCCGCCGATGATCGCGCGCGGCCCGATCTCGACATGCCCGCCAAGCGCCACGTTATTGGAGATGATGACGCCATCGCCGACGTCGCAATCATGCGCGACATGCACCGTCGCCATCAGCAGGCAATCCGCGCCGATTTTGGTGACGCCGGTGCCGGTGACCGTACCGCGATGGATGGAAGCGTGTTCGCGTATCTGCGTGCGCGGGCCGATGACGGTTTCCGTGTCTTCGCCCTTGTACTTCAAATCCTGCGGCGCCAGCCCGACCGTGCAGAACGGAAACAACTTAGCCCCTGCCCCAACCCGCGTGCGGCCATCAATGGCCACATGCGAGACCAGCTCGACATCAGCCTCCAGCACCACTTTTGGCCCGACCGTGCAGAACGGGCCAATTTTGACGCCATGCGCGATCTCAGCACCGGCCGCGATGACAGCGGTGGGATGGATGGTGGTTTGCACCGTGTTCAGCATCGTCTCAGCCGGTCCCTGCCTTGTCGGTTATGGCACCGCTCTACGCGGCGGAAAGGCTTACCGCCAGTCAATCATTGTTACTGAATATTTCGCCACAAACTACTGATTGTAAAATTAAACCGGCTTTACCTGATCCATGATCATAGCCGTGATCGAAGCTTCCGCCACAACCACACCGTCCACGCGGGCAACTCCGTCGAAGCGCCATACTTGGCCGCGGCGGCGACTCTTGGTCAGAGTCAGGCGGAGTTGGTCGCCCGGCACCACCGGCTTGCGGAATTTCGCGTTCTCGATGGACATGAAATACACCACCGGAATCCCGGCCTCGGGCCCGAGGGTGGAAATTACCAGCCCCGCCGCCGTCTGCGCCATGCTCTCCACAATCAGCACGCCCGGCATCACTGGATGACCGGGGAAATGGCCCTGGAAGAACGGCTCGTTCATCGACACGTTCTTAATGCCCACGGCAGAGTGATCTTTGCGCACGTCCACCAGCCGGTCCACCAGCAGGAACGGATAGCGATGCGGGATCATCGTCAGAATCTCTTTGGTCTCAATCACCGCCACGTCGATGGGGGGCAGTTCCGTCACGTCGTTCATAGTCTCAATTACCTGGTTTGTTGGCTTTCCGCCCAGCCTGGGCGAGTTTGCGGAGGGTTACAACCTCCCGGAAAAAGGCTTTCACGCTTTGCGCTGGAGCACCAAGGACTTCCTCGCCGGCGGGAACATCTGCCATGACGCCGGATTGCGCGCCAATGCGGGCACCCGCACCGATGTTGAGATGCCCGGTGAGCCCGGCTTGCGCCGCGATCATCACGCCGGGGCCAATCTGCGTGGAGCCGGAGACGCCAGCCTGCGCGACAATCACGGCATTGGCGCCGATATTCACGTTATGGCCGATCTGCACGAGGTTATCGATATGCACGCCTGGGCCGATCACCGTGTCCTGCGCGGAGCCCCGGTCTATGGTGCTGTTGGCGCCGATCTCGGCACCATCGCCTATAAGCACGCGGCCAAGCTGCGGCACCGGGGTGAAACCCGCCTTGCTTATGGCAAAGCCAAAGCCATCCTGCCCGATGCGAGCACCGGGATAGATGGTCACGCGGTCACCGAGAATGGCGTGGGAGATGGTGGCCTGGGCATGGATGCGGCAATTTTTGCCGACTGCCACGCCAGCCCCGATCACCGCCAGTGGCCCAATGCTGCTGCCCGCTCCGATTTCGGCTCCAGCACCGATGACGGCGCCCGGCCCGATCTCAGCCCCTTCATCCACCCGTGCCGTGGGGTCGATGATAGCGCTGGGATGCACGCCAGGCTTTGGCTCGGCGAACGGATAGAACAGTGCCGAGACCTTCGCCCAGCCGACATAAGGCTCAGGCGTGATGAGAGCTATGCAACCCTCCGGCACCTTATCCACGAAGTCCGGATGCACGATCACCGCCCCTGCCTTGGTGGCGGCGAGGAGTTCCGCATAACGGCGGTTGTCAAGGAAGCTGACATCCTCGGACCCAGCGCTTTGCAGCGGCGCCACGCCGGAGATTAAACGCTCTGGCGTGGCTGCCACCGCGCCCAGCAGGGCGGCGATGGTGCCGAGGCTGTGCGGCCCGGTGCGCTTGAAAAAGCGCTCGTCACCGGGCTTGGCGGCATGAGGCATGCTGACTTACTGGCCCTGGTCGCCCTGGTCCGGCGGATTCACCGCCATACCTGGGGTGACGACGCTGGGCGGCACCTTCACGGAGGGTAGCAGCTTATTCAGCTGGGTTACGGTCTCATCAGTGATGTCGAAGGCGGCGACGTTCAACGCCACCTGCTCGCGGTGCAGCACCAGATTCATGCCATGCGCCTGGGCCTCCTGGCGGATGATGGCAATCAGCTCCGCCTCAACCTGGCCAAGTGCTGCTTGGCCGGAGTTCTGGATGGCCTGGTTGCGCTGCCCGAACTTGGTCTGCGTCGCCGCGATTTCATTCTGCAGAGCCTGTTCCTTCACCTCAAGCTGGGCATCGCTCAGCTTGCCGCGCTGGGCTATGATCGCCTGCTGCTCGGACTGGATCTTGGCGCGGGCGGCCTGAGCCTCCTTGCCGAGTTCCGCCTGACGCTGCTGGATGATCTGCTGCACCCCCTGCGCGGCGGTGGATTTCTGCATCACCTCCGGCACGCTGAGCACGCCGACAACGGCGGTGGGAGGAGCCGGCTCCGGCGGCAGGGCCGGCAGATTGGGCACTTCCGGCCGAGCCTGCTTCTGCGGCGCGGGCGCAGGGGTAGGCGCCGGTGCGGGCTTGGCGGCCGGCACCGGAGCAGCGGCAGGCGCGGTCTGCTGCGCGCTTGGCGGAATGAAATAGCCCGAGGATTGCGCCTGCGCCGCCGGGGCGGCGCCAAGCGTGAGGAGCGGCAGAACCAGGGAGAAGCGGGATAAAGGAGACACTTAGAACCTCGTACCAAAAGAAACGCGGAATTGCTGAATCTGATCGCCTTTTTTCTTCACCACCGGCTGGGCGAGCGACAGGTTGATCAGGCCGAACGGCGTGTTCCAGGAAACACCGACACCAGCGCCGACGCGTGGCGCCGAACTGTTGTAAAGTGCGGCGTTACCGATGGTCCGCGCCCCCCAAAGCGAGCCGACATCGACAAAGGCGAAGCCGGAGACGCCAAGATCCGGCGAGACGGGCAGCGGGAAATGCACTTCGGTCGATTGCGCCCACATATAGCGACCACCGATTTGCCCGCCATAACTGTTGGCGGTCGCCACCGCGCTTGGTCCGACGCCGCCATCGGCGAAGCCGCGCAGATTGTCGCCACCCAGGAAGAAACGGTCTTCAATTTTGTCGTTATAGCCCCAGATTGGCTTGAGATAGCCGCCAGTGCCCGAGAACTTCAGCACCCAGGCCTTAGAGCCGAATACGTGTTCCAGCGGGATGTAATAGGACATGTGCGGCGTAACGCGGATATATTTCGCCTCCAGACCGAGGCCGGCGAAATCCGTGGTCAGGTCCAGCAACAGGCCTGAGGTTGGGTTCTGATCGTCATCCACATAGTCGAAGGTCAGCGTTTGGCTGATCTGGGACAGCGTGGAAACGCCCGCCTCGCTCATGATGTAGATGTTCGAGCTGCTCTGCGTCGGGATGTCGTAAATGTTACGGCGGCTGATCGTATAGGTGAAATTCTGCCGGACATGGTCGTTGAAGCGGTAGCCCATGCGCAGATCGCCACCGATATTACTCTCTGAATAGGCGTAGGATTGCGACGACGAGGTGTAGGAGTTGGTGACCGTGCGGAAGATGTCAAAGCCCGCGATCAGATTGCGATCAAGGAAATACGGGTCGGTAATGCCAAGATTGATCTGCGTGCCGCGTTGGGCCAACAGGGCATTGATCGAGGCATTCACACCAGTGCCGCGGAAGTTGTTCTGGCTCAGCCCAGTATTGACCAACGCGCCGAGGCTGGTGGAGTAGCCGCCACCGAGCGAGAACTGGCCGGTGGCCTGCTCAGTCACAGCGGTATTCAGCACCACCTGCTGCGGGCTGGAACCTGGGCTGGTGGTCAGCTTCTCGTCCTTGAAGTAGCCGAGCCCCTTGATGTGCCTAGTGGAATCATCGACCTTGGCTTGATTATAAGCGTCACCCTCAGCCACGGTCAGCTCGCGACGGATGACCTTGTCTTCCGTGCGGGTATTGCCGGTGATGTCAATGCGCTGGATGTAGACGCGCGGCCCCTCGACAATATTCAAAGTGATGGCAATGGTCTTATGCGCCGGGTCGGTCTGCACCTGTGGGTTCACCTGGGCAAAGGCATAACCGAGGTTGAGTGCGCGCTTGTTCAACGCGTCCACGCCCTCCTGCAGAGCATCGCCATCGAACCAGTCACCGACGGAGAGCGGCACCAGACCGTTCAGCTGCTGGTCCTTCAGCGTGCGGATGCCGGAGACGATTTTCAGCGAACTGACCTTGTAGCGCGGGCCTTCCGAGATGTCGTAGGTGAGATGGAACGACTTGCGGTCAGGGTTCAGGTTGGCGTTGGCGCTAACGATGCTGAAATCGGCATAGCCCTTGTGCAGGTAGAATTTGTGCAGCAGGTACTCGTCGTACTCAATGCGCTGGGCGCTGTATTCATCCGCGCCGGAGAAGAAGCGGAACCAAGCGTATTCACGGGTGGAAACCACATCCCGCAAAGTGCCTTGGCTGAAATGGTCGTTGCCTATGAAGGCAATGCGGCTGACCAGAGTCTGCGCCCCATCCGTGCATTTGAACACCACGTTCACGCGGTTGTCCGACAGCTTGATGATATTCGCCTCGACCTTGGCGTTGTAGTAGCCCTTCTGCGCATAAACACCGAGAATGGCGCGGCGGGCGGTCTCTGCGGCGGCGGGGGTGAACACCGAGCGTGATTTCAGGCTGATCGCGGCTTGGGCGTCCTTGTCCGACACCGCTTTGTTGCCTGAGAACAGCACCTCGTCGACGGTTGGGTTCTCGACCACGGTCACATTCAGATTAGCACCGTCACGCGTGATTGAGACGCTCTTGAACAGACCGGTGGCATAAAGTGTCTTCAGCGATTCGTTGATGCGCTGCGGGTCGAACGGGGCTCCCGGCTGCACCACCATATAGGCGGTGATCGTGTCGGTCTCGATTCGCCGGTTACCGCTAACATTAATGGCCTGGATGATGCCACCAGCCGGAACACTGGCATGCGGCACTCCCTGCGCCCGAACGGCACCGCTTGGAACAAGCGCCAGCAGGGAAGGCAGCAGACAGACGGACGCCAGAAGGGCGGAGCGCGGCTTAAGCAATCGATATCTCCCAAACCAATGAGACCCCGGCCCACCGGGAATCATCTGTCTCGCGGCCTTTGGCATGCGGCGGGCTGATCGGCAAGGTGCGGCCTGGTTTATCTAAAGTAAATGCGTAAACCAAGCGAATGCGCCGAGCCGCGTGAGGTCGTTGAACGTCGTCAGCAAAAACAGCGAAAAGATAACGGCAACGCCGAAGCGCAGCCCGGCATCGCGCGCCTGCTCCGGCACCGGGCGGCGAATGATTGCCTCGATAGCATAGAAGAACAAATGCCCGCCATCCAGTATGGGGATGGGGATAAGGTTGACGAGGCCGAGATTGATGGAAAGCACGGCAATGAGGCTGACCAGGGAGACCACCCCCATGGCGGCGGCTTGGCCAGTAATCTGCGCGATGCCAAGCGGCCCAGAAAGATCCTTTAGTCCCTTATGATCAACGATCAGCGTGGCAATGCCGGAGCCCCAGGCGGAAATCTCCTGCCCCGTCTGCCGTGCCGCGGCAACGATAGCGGCGGGAGGGGCGTAGCGGCGCAGCGTGGAGTCGGTGCCTACGACGCCCAGATGGCCGACGGTTTCCCCTCCCTCCGAGACATCGCCCAGCGTGACCGACTGGGTAAACACCTGCTCGCCACGCTTTATGGTGAAGTCGAGCAGCGTATCCGGGTGTGACAGGATGATACCCTGC
>JAQUAC010000072.1 GCA_028687415.1 Acidocella sp.
CTGCCATTGAAGGTCTGTGGGAAGACAGCAACGCGCACAGCTCCGCTGCCGCCGCGCCCTGGCTGCTCTTCGCCATCCCGAATGACGCGAAACAGAGCAACTCGATGGAAATCGGCGTGCCCTACATTCTGGACCCGCTGATCGCCCACTCCGAGACCACGGCGATCCCTGGTCTGCTCACCCTTGAGCAGCAAGCTGGCCCGCGCATCCTGAACGGTATCAAGGCCATCAACGCATTGCAGGCCTATAGCCTGAACCACGATGCGGCGGACCTCGCCACCTTCCAGGCCAACGAGGCCGACATGGGTTATGGCTTCCTGGCGCAGCGCAACGCGCCGAACCAGGATCTGATGCAGATCACCCCGGACAACCAGCAGGCGATCGTGCAGCAGACCGAGAAGGACATCATCCCGAACGTGTTTGTGACCTTCTGGTCCTTCCGTGCCATGATGTTCCTGGGCTTCTACTTCGTCGCCCTGTTCGCCTTCTCGGCCTATTTCAGCTTGACCAACCAGCTGGAGAAACACCCGATGCTGCTCAAGCTGGCCGTCTGGTCCATCCCGCTGCCGATCCTGGCTTGCGAGTTTGGCTGGATCACGGCTGAGGCTGGCCGTCAGCCCTGGACCGTCTTCGGCTGGCTGCCGACCTTCCAGTCCGCTTCGACCCACCCGGTCGGCTACATGGTGTTCTCGCTCATCGGCTTCGCGCTGCTGTACTCCACCTTCATCGCCGCCGAGCTGTTCCTGATGTTCAAGTTTGCCCGCCTCGGGCCGCAGCATCATGACACGACCGGCACGACCGGTGGCGCCGCGCCTATGTTCGCCAAGCCCGGCTTTGCTGACAAATCCTGGCAGTAAGCAGAGCCAGCAGGAGATATTCAAATGGAAATCTACGTTGTCCTTAAAGTAATATGGGCTGTCCTGCTGGGCGTTCTGCTCAGTGGCCTCGCCGTGATGGTGGGCATGGACATGGGGGTTGGCACGCTGCTGCGCTTTGTCGGTAAGACCGACGGCGAGCGCCGCGTCGCCCTGAACATCATTGGCCCGCATTGGGACGGTAATCAGGTGTGGTTCATTCTGGGCGGCGGCGCGATCTTCGCCGCCTACCCGACCCTCTACGCCACCTCCTTCTCGGTGTTCTACGTGGTCATGATCCTGCTGCTGTTCAGCATGATCATCCGCCCCGTGGCCTTCGAGTACCGCTCCAAGGTTGACGCCAAGAAGTGGCGCGGTAGCTGGGATTGGGCGTTCCTCGTCTCCGGCGCGCTGCCGATGATCGTCTACGGCGCTGCCTTCGGTAACGTGCTGGAAGGCGTCGGCTACCACTATAGCTGGACCGGCCAGTACTATCAGGACGAGTCGTTCCTCTCCTACCTGCTCAATCCGTTCGCGGTCATGTGCGGCGTGATGTCCCTGGCGCTTTCCATCTACCAGGGCGGCACCATGCTCATGCTGCGCAGCGAACAGCCGATCTATGGCCGGGCCCGTGGCTTCGCCATTGTTGGTTCGCTGCTGGCGGCGGTCATCTTCGCGGTTGGCGGCGTGTGGATTGCCCACATGAACGGCTTCGCCTTCACCTCCGCGGTTGACCCGAACATGGCGGCCACCCCGCTGAACGGGCAGAGCGTTGCCGTGCAGGCCGGTGCCTGGATGAACAACTTCCACACCTACCCCATCCTCTGGGCTCTGCCGGCTCTTGGCTTCCTGGGCATGCTGGGCGGTTCCGCCATGGTTGCCGCTGGTAAGCCGGTGGTTGCCTGGTGGCTGGGTGCCGTGGCCTGGATCGGCGTGATCTTCACGACTGGTGCGAGCATGTTCCCCTTCCTGATGCCCTCGTCCACCAATCCGGACCAGAGCCTGACGGTGTGGAACTCCACGGGCAGCGCCTATAACCTTGGCTGGATGTTGGTATTCGCCCTGGTATTCACGCCGATCATCATTACCTACACCTCATGGTGCTACTACGTGATGCGCGGCAAGGTGAAGGTTGAAGCCGTCAGCCACGACACGCACAGCTACTAAGGAGCAATGCTAATGTGCAAGCTTTTAAAGTTCGTAGGGCTGGCCGTGGTTCTCGGCCTCGCCATGTTCCTTGCGGTCATCGCGGGTGATTACGGCCCGTGGTATTTTGCCTGGTTGGTGGGCACCACGATGATCGTGCTCATCTCCGTCGCCAGCGCGGTGCTGTTCGACACGCAGGAAGCCAACTCAAACGGGAAGTTCTGATCATGCTTGGTGACCTCGAAGGTCTGATTATGTTCATCCCCTTTCTGTATTTGGGGTTCTATCTGGTAGCGTATCAGCTCACCAAGAAGCATTACCCATAAGCCTGTTTGTAGGCTAAACGGCCCGCGGTGGAGGTTTCTCCGCCGCGGGTTTTTTTATGGAGTTTTTCTGAATGGCGCATACGGCATACGACGTTGTGGTGATCGGTGCCGGTGCCGCGGGGCTGTTCTGTGCCGCCATGGCGGTAAAGCGTGGCAAACGCGTGGTGGTGCTGGACCACGCCCCCAATCCGGGCGCCAAGATCCTCATCTCAGGCGGCGGGCGCTGCAACTTCACGAATCTGAAGGTGAAGGCCGAGAACTTCATCTCCGCCAATCCGCATTTCAGCAAATCCGCCCTGGCGGGTTTCACGCCGCAGGATTTCATCCGCCTCGTGGAACAAGCCGGTATCGCCTACCACGAGAAAACCCTGGGCCAGTTGTTCTGCGACGATTCGGCCAAGCAGATTCTCGACATGCTGCTGCGCCTCTGCGCCGGGGCGGAACTGCGCTTAGGTGCCGCCGTGCGCGATATTTCGTACACGGACCGTTTCACCGTGCGGACCGCGCAGGGCTCCGTGGAGGCACCCGCTTTGGTGCTGGCCACTGGCGGGCTTTCCATCCCCAAACTCGGTGCCACGAATTTTTCTTATGAAGCGGCAAAGACATTTGGCCTGCGCGTGGTGCCGCCGCGTGCCGGGTTGGTGCCGCTTACCTTCTCAGGTGAGGATCTCGCCTGGATGCAGGAGCTCGCCGGCGTCTCTCTCCCCGCCGCCGTGAGTGCCGGCAAGCGCGTGTTCCGCGAGAACGTGCTGTTCACGCATCGCGGCCTCTCCGGCCCGGCGGTGCTGCAAATTTCCTCCTACCTCACAGCTGGCGAGCGCCTCGCGGTGGACATGTTGCCCGGCCAGAAAGCCGAGGAGGCGCTGCTCGCCGCCAAAACTCGCCGCCCGAAAGCGGTTCTGAAAACCATTCTGGCCGAGTTCCTGCCCGCGCGCCTGGCAGCGCATCTGGCGAGCGAGGACACGCGCAACATGGCCGACTTGCCGGACAAGTTTTTGAAAGTCCTGGCCGCCCGCATCAACCGCCTGGAGCTGTTGCCCACGGGCAATGAAGGCTTCGCCAAGGCCGAGGTTACGGTCGGCGGGGTCGACACGGACGACCTCGTTTCCAAAACCTGCGGCGCCCGCACTGTCCCCGGCCTGTTCGTCATCGGCGAGGCGGTGGACGTAACCGGCTGGCTTGGCGGCTATAACTTTCAATGGGCGTGGTCCAGCGCCTTCGCCGCGGCCCAGGCGGTGTAACCCTCACATCACCGCGGCGAGTATCTCCCGCACGTCGTTAGCGCTCTCCGCCGCCAGCGCGGCGGCGGCCAATACTTCGCAATTGGTGAGCGTATTCGCGCGGATCACCTGTTTCACGCGCGGAATGGCGTTGCCATGCATGGAGAGCTGACGGATGCCCAGCCCCAGCAACAGCGGCGTCGCCTGCGGCCGGCTGGCCAGCTCGCCGCAAATCGAAACAGGAATATCCGCCGTCCTGGCGGCCTCGGTGGTCAGGCGGATGAGCCGCAGCACCACTGGTTCCAGCGGGTCGTAGAGTTTCATGCCGGCGGGCAAAGAGCGGTCTGCCGCCAGCGTGTACATGGTCAGGTCGTTGGTGCCGATGGCAAAGAAATCAGCATGCCGCGCCAGATGTGCCGCCGCCAGCGCCGCCGCCGGGGTCTCCACCATGATCCCCAAGGGTGGAAGGCGCTCGGCCATGCGTTCGCCGCGCCGCTTCAACCGCCGCCACACCTTGCGCAGAATGTCCCGCGTGGCTTGCAGCTCGGCGGCCACCGAGACCATGGGCAGCATGATCCGCACAGGCCCCGCCGCCCCGGCGCGCAGAATCGCCGCGAGCTGGGTTTCCAGCAGTGCCGGGTGGCGCCGCAGCAGGCGCACCCCGCGCAACCCCAGGGCCGGATTCGGCTCCGGCGCTTCCGGCAGATAGCGGCTCAGCGCCTCGACCTCTTTGTCCGAGCCCCAGTCCAGCACACGAATCGTCACCGGGTCGCCATCCATGGCCTCCACGATATCCTGATAGATGCGTGTCTGTGTGTCTTCGTCAGGCGCCACCTCGCGGTTCATGAACATGAACTCCGAGCGCAGCAGCCCGATTCCATGCGCGCCGGATTCGGCGATCATCGGCAGTTCGAAGGGCAGCTCCAGATTCGCCTGCAGCTCCACCGCCACGCCGTCCCGCGTCTGCGCCGGCAGATGTTGCAACTGCGCCAAAGCGCGTCGCGCGCGCGTCTGCGCCGAGAGTTTCTTGCGCGCCGCCTCCAGGCTCGCCTTGGCCGGGTTCAGCACAATCTCGCCGGTTTCGCCGTCGATGATCGCGAGGCTGCCGGCGGCAGCCGTCTCCAGCACGCCATCCACCCCCAGCACGGCGGGCAGGCCCAAGGCCCGCAACATCACCGCCGTATGCCCGTCCGCCCCGCCCTCGGTGGTGATGATACCGGCGAAGCGTGAGGGCTGAATGAGCGCCGCATCTGCCGGGCGCAGAAACTGCGCGGCCAGAATGCAGCCCTGCGCCAGGTTGGTGAAGCTGCGGAAGGGCTGGCGCGTGAGGTTGCGCAGGATGCGGCGGGACAGCTCCCGCACCTCCTCGGCCCGGCGGGCGCGGCTCTGCCGGTCATTCCCCGGCTGCGCCAAAATCGCCTCGGCCTGAGCCTCCGCCTCAGCCTGTACCGCAGCCTCGGGGCAAAGCAGCGCCTCCTGCATCCGCGTCCGTATGCCCCGCAGCAGGCGCGATGGCCCGAGCATGTGCAAATACACATCCAGCAGCGGCGAGATCTCAGCCTGGCTGTCCTCCGGCAGCGCCGCCAGCCGATTTTTAAGTTTTTGCAGTTGGTGGCGCGAGCGCGCCAGCGCCTCTTCCAGCCGCATCAGCTCGGCGGGCACTTCATCTGGGCTGAGTTTTTTGGTGGAGATCAGCAGCTCCGGCTCGGCGGCCTCGTGCACGGGGCCGATGCCGATGCCGGGAGAAACGGGATATCCCGAAAAGCGTTGCTCGCGCGCGCTAGTCAGTTTCATGGAAGCCGGCCTCGATCAGCGCCGCAATGGCGTCGAGAGCTTCCTTCGCGTCGAACCCCTCAGCTGAGAGGCGCACCGTGCTTCCCACGCCCGCCCCCAGCATCATCAGCCCCATGATGGAGCGTGCGGAGACAGCTTGCCCGTCTTTTGAAACCTCAACATTGGCGCTGAACTGCTCGGCCAGCGTCACCAGCTTGGCGGCGGCGCGGGCATGCAGCCCCCGGCGGTTGACGATGCCGACATCCACGGCGACTTGTGCATCCATGATATTATTCCGCCGCGCGGCAGGTGGGCTGCAATTCGTGCCCGGAGCAGATGTATTTGCGCCCCGCCGCCTCGGCGTGCTGCACGGCCTCGATCAGGGTTTCCTGGCCGCGTATCTTCGCCAGCTTCACCAGCATGGGGAGATTCACACCGCCGATGATCTCTACCCCCGGCTGTGTGGCCATGGACATTGCGAGGTTGCTAGGTGTGCCGCCGAACATGTCAGTGAGTAGAATCACGCCATCCCCCGCATCCACCTCAGCCATGCGGCGCGCGATCTCGGCGCGTTGCCCCTCGAATTCGGCATCGGATTCGATGCAGACGGTGGCAAGATTTTTCTGCTTGCCGACAATATGTTCCATGGCGTCGCGCAGCGCGTTAGCGAGCGTTCCATGAGTAACGAGAACCATACCGATCATGGGAAAAAACTCATTCCTTCGCGGGGATTTCCGAATTGGCAGGGACGGGTTGAAACTTCGCGGCTTCGCGATGCGTGACGCCGACGCGCCAGCCCGATTCGGCAAGGTGAGTGCTGAGTTTTTCGATCATGTATACAGATCTGTGCTGTCCGCCGGTACATCCGACACATATTGTTGCATATTTTTTCCCTTCCTGCACGAATCTCGGCAATAAAAAATAAATAATATCTAATACTTTAGAGAAGTATATTTCAAAATCAGGGTCTTGCTCGATAAAGCTGCCTATTTCCGGGTCCCGTCCGCAGAGTGGGCGCAGGGCGGGATCGTAATACGGGTTGCGCAAGAATCGTGCGTCGAAAACGAGGTCGGCTTCCGGCGGCAGGCCAGACGGATAGGCGAAGGAGACGAGCGATAGCACCATACCCGGCGCCGCAGCGCCGAAATGCTGCTCAATCAGCATGCGCAGCCGGGCCAAGGGCAGGGCGGAGGTATCCACCAGCCAGTCGGCGGCGCGGGCCAGCGGCGCGGTCAGTTCGCGTTCCAGGGCTATGCCCTTGGCGATGGCGCCGGACTGCGCCAGCGGGTGGCGGCGGCGTGTCTCGGAGTAGCGTCGCAGCAGTGCCTCGTTTTTGGCGGTGGCGAAGACCAGAGAGGGGGCAAGGCGCGGATTCTGGCGTAGCCGGGTCAGGGATTCGAGCACCGAAGCGGCGGCAAAGCCGCGCGAGCGTGCATCCACCCCAATGGCAAGGTTCTTCTCCGCCCTGGTCGCCAGTTCCTCAAGCGAGGCTAAAGGCGGGTTATCCACCGTCTCGAAACCGAGATCCTCCAGCGCCCGCAAGATGGAAAGCTTGCCAGCCCCGGAGAGGCCGGTGACGAGCACGATCTGGAGCTTCGGCATGTCGCTCATGCGGCAAACGCCCCGGCGATCTGCGTCACCCGCCCGCAGGCCGCGTCCAGGGCCAGGGCGGTGCGTTCGGGGGCGGCGGGGCAGGCGGGGTCGAGGATGATTTCCGGTAGTCCGAGCCCCGCATGAATGCGCGGTGCGGGCAGGCGCTCAGGCTGCTCCCCAAGCTGGATGACGAGCCGCAGCCTTGCCGAGGCAAGGTAGGGCAGGCGGAAAATCCCCAGCCCGCGCACCTCCAGCAGCCCGGCCAGCGCCTCCGGCGCGCGCGCCACCCCGTTTTCCACCAGCACCTGGTCATCTGCGACGAGTTGGAACCCGTGATGAAGGAGGCGCAGCAAAAGCCCGGATTTGCCCGCTCCGGCAGGGCCGAGCAGCAAAACAGCTTCTTCACCGTCCGGCATTTGGCGGGCGGCACAGGAGGCGTGCAAACGCATGATGGGCCGAATGTGGCAAATTTTGGGCGTGGACGGAAGGGGTTGTGAGAAATGGGAGCCTCCATTACTCCAGCGCATGGATAGGGGAGACATCTGACCATGAAGCGGATTCTGATCGTGGGTGCCGGGTATGCTGGTGCCGTGCATGCGCGCTTGCTGGCGGATGCAGGGTATAAGGTGCATGTTATCGACAAGCGCCCGCATATCGCCGGCAATGCCTATGATCGGGTAGACGAGAACGGTGTGCGGCTGCACGTCTACGGGCCGCACCTCTTCCATAGCAAAAACAAAAATGTGATCGGTTGGATTAAGCAGTTCGGCGATTTCGTGCCCTATACGCACAAGGTGCGGGCGCTGCTGCCGGACGGCCAGGAAGTGCCGCTGCCGATCAATCTGGATACCGTGAACGCCGTGTTCGGCACCAGCTTCGAGACGGCGGAGGAGGTGCAGGCGCATTTGCGCAAGGTCTCCCTGCCCATCGCCGAACCCGCCAACGCGGCCGAGTATTTGTACGCCAATATCGGCAAGGACCTCACGGATTTGTTCTTCCGCCCCTACACCAAGAAGATGTGGGGCTTCGATTTGGAGGACATGGAAGCCGCCGTGGTCAAGCGCATCCCCTTGCGGTTCGACCGTACGGACACGTATTTCGCCGATGACGAGATTCAGATGATGCCGCGCGACGGCTACGTGGCGGTGTTCGAGGCACTCTTTGCCCACCCCGGCATCACCGTTTCGCTGAACACGGCCTTCAGCAAGGACATGCTGGCGGATTATGATTTCTGCTTCAACTCCATGCCCATCGACGAGTATTTCGGCGCCGCCCTGGGCGAGCTGCCTTACCGCTCGCTGCGCTTCCACCACCGCACCGTGGAGGGCGTGCCCGAGCAGGATTGGAGCGTCACCAACTTCACCGATACGGGCAAATTCACCCGCGAGACCGCGTGGCACGTGCTTCCGCACCATCTGGTGGAAGACACCGGGCGGCACACGCGCACGAAGGAAGAGCCCTGCGACTACCGCGACAACAACATGGAGCGCTACTATCCGGTGAAAACCGCCGATGGCCGCTACGTGGCGTTGTACGAGAAGTACAAGGTGCTGGCGGCCTCCGAACCAAAGATGCAGTTCATCGGCCGCTGCGGCACCTATCAGTATCTGGACATGGACCAGGTCATCAACCAGTCGCTCATCAGCGCCGAAAAATGGCTGGCGGCGCAGAAGGCCACGGCTTAAGGCGGGGCAGGGCTTGGTCCCGCCGCGTCGAAGACTACGACGCGCAGCATGGTCCGGAGCGATTGCCACGGCGTTTTTCGATGCGACTCCGGTATTGATAAGGCGCTATACCAAACCCCCCTTGGTCTCGAACCAACGCCCATGCGTCGCGCGTCATGCCGAGGCGGCAGCCGGTTAAGCCGCACAAAGAAACACCGCAAGACCCGCGCCTGCTAGAGGTAAAAAATGCCTGCCGTAGGCATAAAATGGCGCCAATATGAGCGTCAGCGATGAAACAGCACTTTTACGGTGCAAAAAAAGTTACGAGAAGATGTAAAGTGACTTCCATCGGCTCAAAAATCGGCGAATAAATCCAAGATATGTTTGCCATCAAGAATGTAACCGCCCCCACGACCGAAATGATCGCCGTTCTGCAGGATCTTATCGGCAGCTCTAACGCCATTGAGGCCGCCGCCGTGGTGGCGCGCGATGGAAGTGTCATCGCGGACGCGACCCGCCGCGGAGGTGAAACCAGCGCGCTGTACGCCGCCATCGCCGAGCTGCTTGCCCCCGGTTCGGTGGCCATGCGCCAGCTTGGGCTGGGCACGCTCGGGCAGGCGGTCATGTCGGCCGCGTCCCGGCGGGTTATGGTCGGGCAAAGCGGCCAGAACGCGCTCATCTGCACACTCACCGGCGGCCATGGGCGGGGCGGATCGCAAGTGCCCTCCATCAGCGCCGCCACGGCGCAGCTTGCCAAGCTGTTGCCCAAAGCCGAGGCGCCCGTTGCACCGCCGGCCGCGCTTCCGCCTGAGGCCGTAGTAGCTTCCCCCCTTCCCGAATGCCCCCTCAACGCTGAAGAACGGGCAAGGATCGCCGCGTTTCGCCCCTATGTCATAGGCGTTCTGCCCAGCGTCACGGACAAGGTCTATAACGCCATAGAGGCCGAACCACAGA
>JAQUAC010000073.1 GCA_028687415.1 Acidocella sp.
GGAGCGCGCCTGCAAAGTGAGTGCAGTGGCAAAGAATTGGTATTCCGTGAGCTTGATGCGCAAGGCAAGCTCACGCAGCGCGACATCCAGTGGAATGCCAATGGAGACCTTATCCGCCAGAATGGCGAACTCCATTTTCGTCGGCTCCTGCGCGTCTTTCGCCACGGTGCGCAATGCCTCACCCATGGGAATACCCACGCGCACGCAGCGCACGATGGTATTCAGCGCATCCGGGAACTGCTCAATGAGCTTGGCGTTCCGCCTGTTGGTGAACCAGTTGAAGATGAAGCGGTCGAGAATATACCAAACGCCCGGCGAGCCAAAATATTTCACGACAAACCAGAGGAACGTGTACCCGCCCAGCGGATGCGACGCGATGAACATGATGCCCCAGGTGAGCAGCGCGCTCAGGGGCGGCACTGTCCACCAGGGAATAGGGTAGGTCTCTGCCTGCTTAAGGTCGACGCCGATGAATGTGGCGGCGCGCTCCTTGATCTGGTCCGCCCGCGAAACGGTGCGGACCAGGCTTAATTCCTCTTCCATGTGCTGGGTGGGGCGCGCCGCCGGGGCCACGACATCCTGCACACGCGCCTTTAGCTTGGTCTCGCGATCATGCTCTTTTACCATCCAGATGCTGACGCCCGTGATCAGCAGCAGCAGAAGCAAGGCAAAGAAAATGGCAATATTTTGCGCTGGCATCAGTTTTCTTCCAACGCGTTCATCCAGGCCCGCTCAAGGCCAAAGTAATTCAGGCGTTCGCTGAAGGAGGAACGGATGCGGCTGACCTCATAACGGCCAGTGAGGCGGCCGGTGGCGTTTTCGCCCGTGATTTCGAGCTTGAAGATGTCGTTAAGCAACTGTGTTTCGCCCTCGATGCCGGCGATCTCGGTTACCTGCGTCACCCGCCTGCCGCCGTCGCGTTGGCGTTCCACCTGCACGATGATGTTCACCGCCGCCACCACCTGGGTACGGATGGCGCGCGGCGAGAGGCCCATGCTGGACATCTGCACCATGTTCTCGATACGGGCGAGTGCGTCACGCGTGTTGTTGGCGTGAATGGTCGACATTGAGCCGTCATGACCCGTATTCATGGCTTGCAGCATGTCGAACGCCTCGGCACCACGCACCTCGCCGATGATGATGCGATCAGGGCGCATGCGCAGCGCGTTGCGCACCAAGTCGCGTGCATTCACCTCGCCCTTGCCCTCAAGGCTCGCCGGGCGGGTTTCCAGCCGCACGATATGCGGCTGCTGCAATTGCAGCTCCGCCGCGTCTTCCACCGTCACGATGCGCTCGGCCGGATCAATGAAGCGGGAAAGAGCATTCATCATGGTGGTTTTGCCCGAGCCCGTGCCGCCGGAGACGATGATGTTGAGGCGGCAACGCGCCGCGATTTCCAGCACGCGGGCGATAGGCGGGCTGAGCGAGCCGTAGGAGATGAGCTTCTCGAAATCGATCGGCTTCTTGGAGAATTTACGGATTGAAATCGAAGGGCCATCGATGGCCAGAGGCGGCAGGATGATGTTGACGCGTGAGCCGTCTTTCAAACGCGCGTCACACATCGGGCTGGCTTCGTCGACCCGCCGGCCGATGGAGGCGGCGATGCGCTGGCAGATATTAGTGAGATGCGTCCAGTCGCGAAACCGGATCGGCACGCGCACCAGCTTGCCGCCGCGCTCCACGAAGGTGTGGTCCGGGCCGTTGACCATGATGTCGTTAATGGTGTCGTCCAGCAGCAGCGGCTCCAGCGGGCCGAGACCTAGCATGTCGTCCACAAGCTCAGTGGCCAAGGCGCGCTGCTCGCGCGCATTGAGCTGGGTGCGCTTCTCGGTCGCGAGGTCAGAGATCAGCCGCTCGACCTCAATCAGCAGGCGCTCGGGCGTGAGTGAAGCAACAGCGGTGGCGTCCATCCGCCCCAGGCACAGATTGCGTAACTCGGTGATTTCAGGACGCACCACATCAGGCGCATTCCGGGCCATCTCCACTGCCGCGGCAGTGGGGGCCGAGGAAGCCATGGGGGCCGGCGCGGCCTTTGGTGGAGTATCGAAAGTTTCGTTACGTCGCCGCCCGAAGACAGGCAGGCTGCCATCAGACATTCGCCATCACCCTTTCTGCAAGCCAAGCATTTTGAAAATACCACCAACCGAGGTGATCTGCGCTGTTCCCTCGATGACAGAATCATCGCGATTGGCGACGAAACCAATTTCGCGGGATATATCCATGATCGCCTGCCGGAACGGCCCGCGCGTGGCAACCGCCGGTTCGCCGAAACTGGCGCTCTCGTTCAACTGCTTGGGGATGTCCGGGATCACGATGTCGATCTTGACCTTTAGTGCCTCCTCAATCTGCTTGCGCGTGAGCCCTCCGGGGCGGCCCTGACGGTTAAGCACGATGGTCGGGCTTTGCGGCTGCCATGGGCCATTGGGCAGGCCGAGCAAGCGTAACGTGTCGCGCACGCTGGCCAGGGTCGGATCCATGACAATGACGCGGTGATGCGCGAACTCGATAAACTCGCGGTTGCAGGGCATGGGCAGGAAGGGCGCGTCAAGGATAATGAAATTATAACGCACGCGCAGCGCCTCAATCAGCCGCCGGGCCGCGCCTGGGGCATAATTCAAGGGGTCAGTGAGCTTCTCCTCGGAGGATAGCACCTGCAACCGCTCGGCTACGGGCTGGGCCGCACGCTCGACGAAAAGCGGGTCGATGCGGTCAGGCGTTTCCAGCGCCATGCGCAGGCCGGGACCGCTCTTGCCGCCGAGCAGTAGCGCGCCTGAGCCCATATGGATATCGGCCTCAACGAACACCGTGTGGCGCTTGGCCATGACGCCTAGCAGCCAGGCTAGATTGCCGGAGATAGTGGTAGCCCCAACCCCGCCGCGAGCGCCCATGACGGCGACGACGCGCCCGCCGCGTGTAGCTTCCTGGCCGATGGTTTTGCGCGTGATCAGCGGCGCGAAATGCCGCGCCACCGCCTCACGCGTAATCGGCTTGAAGATATACTCCATCACGCCCATGCCGCGCGTGATGTGACGGTAGAAATCCACGTCGTCCGTATCGCCTATGACGAGCACGCGCACGCCAGGTTCCACCACGTCGGACAATTCGCCAAGCGCGTGCAGAGGCTGTTCCTCGCCGGCGATGTCGACGATCAGCACTTCCGGTGTCTGCATCTTAGCCATGGCGGCGATGGCGGTGCGGACGGTGCCGCGCCTAATATCCATGCCATTGGCGGCAAGGTCGCCAAGGCCGTCGCGCAGCACCTGTTCGGTGGCGGGATCTCCCAGGAAGGCAAGGACGGTTAGGCGGTCAGGCCTGCTGACCATGCCACCATCGCTTTGGCCCGTGCGCGCCGCTTGCTGATTCATCCGGAGTACCTCGTGTCTGCCGCGAATCGTTCCATCAGCTTAATTGCCCACGCTGATGCTAGTCGTCGAGGCCGTCGGCGTTGTTGTTGTCTGCAGGCCTGTCGCCGTTCCGCCGGTCATGGCCTTCTCGATACCGGCAACGGCAGCGATGCCGTTACTACCCGATTCGGACTGACCGCTGATCAGATCGGATTTATTCGCTGCCTGCTGGGCCAGCGCTTTGTTCGCGGCACCGGTCGCGGACCAGTCACCTGGGCGCTGAAACGGGTCAAACGCGCCGACGCAACCGGTGAGCGTAAGCACCGCGACACAGGCAACGAAAAATAAAGCGGAACGCATGGCGGGAGCTTTCATCATTGCACCATGAAACCGGCATCGCCAGGGATACTGGCGCGGGCGGTATTGGTCCCGTTATCGCGCAGCAGCAGGATACGCTGCAGATCGTTCGGTGGCGTCCAGCCATCATTCGGCGTGGCGATCGAATTCGGGTTGTTGACTGGATTGACGATGTAGGGCGTCACGGTGATGACCAGCTCCTGCTGCGCGCGCTGGAAGGCATCACCACGGAACAATGTGCCAAGCAGCGGCACTTCACTCAGTCCAGGCACGCCGTTATCGATTTGGTTGGTCGTGTCCTCCAGCAAGCCGGCAATGGCCATGCCCTGGCCGGAGCCAAGAATAACGGTGGAGGAGGCAGCGGTAACCGTGAGCGATGGCACGGCTATCGCTTCAGATGAGCCGGTAGACGTCAGCACGGCGGAATTTGCGGAGCTAAGGGCGCTAAGCTGCGGCGCCACTTGCAGGGCGATGCGGCCATCGGAGAACACTGTGGGCGTGAAGGTGAGCAGCACGCCGTAGTTCTTGTACGACACGGTGATGCCGCCATTACTGCTGCCCGAATCGCTCACCGGAATGGGAAATTGCCCGCCGACCTGAAAGCTGGCCTCAGTGCCGGAGAGCGTCGTCAAAGTTGGCTCTGCCAGGATATGCGCAAGGTTGTCAGTGGCCAGCGCGTCGATCACGCCTTCAAACGTACCGCCAGGGAAGGTGACCCCTATGCCGCCTTGCGTGGCGGAAGCAAGGGATGATGCCGCCGAAGCGGTTCCGCCGGTAAGGGCAAACTTACCAATCATGATAGCGCTTTTCCCAGCTTGCCCCCAATTGATACCCAACTCGCGCGTCGTAGTGCGTGACATGGAGGCTATACGAACTTTCAGCTCAACCTGGATCGGCTCTTTCACTGTCAGGTTGTTAACAACTGCGCCGCCGGAAATTGCCTTCGCCTGATTGATGACGGTATCCGCTTCTTCGGCGCTATTCACGGTGCCGCTGACAACCATGCCGCCAGGCTCGCTCTCGGCCGTGACGCTGCTGCCTGGAGCGGAGCGCTGCGCCTGAGATTGCAGCCGGTCCCCTGTATAGCTGGATGGGGTAACGGTGACAGAATATTGCGCGATGCGGGTGCCATCCTGATCGGTGGCGACAATGTTTGTCTCACCGGGAGTTTTGCCGAACACGAACATCGTGCCCGGGCTTGCGGGGCGAACCTCCGCCACGCTGTTGTCGGCAACAAAAAGATTAGCCACGGCCCGCGGTAATTTGATCAGCTTCCCCTCACCTTTTTTCACGGAGAGTCCGCCGAAATAAGGTGCCGGGGCCTGCGCGGCGGTGGCGGCGCCGCTATTGTCCGCTGCCGGAGCGGTTTGCGCATACCCGGCCTGGGCGGAAGCCCCCACCAGAGCGGCGGCGAGAACGATTCCAAAAGAATTGTGCCGGATACGCATCAGAACTTGTAATCCTGTTCATTGGGAGAACCTTGGAACACTTTAACTGTTGAGACTGGCTCCTGCTGCGGCTGCGTATTGGTCAAGGCCGGGGAAACGTCGCCCGACCAGACCGGCTTCTGCGCAGCCGCAGGCGGTGCGGCAGGGCCGGAGGCCGTCTGCGCCGAGTGCACAATGAGCGACAGCTTGCCGAGGTTGGTGGCCACCAGGCAACGTGAAGCCTGATTCGGCGTTACTTCCAGCGTGACGGTTTGTGCTGGCGGTCCCCCGTCAGGGCCAGCGCTGGCGTTCTTAATGAGCTCCGCCCCAGTAGCAATAACGCGAACATTATTAAGCACAACCTCGGCGGCAATACTTTTATCGTCGGGCGCTCCCGCGATGGTCTGCGTTAGCAACACATCCACATTGTCACCGGGCCAGATCAGCCCGTTAGCGCCAGTGACGTTATCCACCGCCACGGTCACGGCACGCATGCCAGGCTCCAGAACGGCCGCCAGGAAGCCGTGATCTCCGGGATGAATCACCTCGGTATCAAGAATCGGCGTGCCCTGCCCGAGTGCCACACGCACCATGGAACCGGTCAGCGCCGCGCGGTTTTGCGGTGTATCGACAGATACGCCCTGTGGGGCTTTGGCCACAATTATAGAGGTGCTGGTGATATTGGACGGCTGCAGAAGGCTGCCCGCGGAGAGTGGCCCAGCCGCAACCAGCACCATTTCAGTCGGTGCAGGCGCCGGCGCCAAAGCCTGCTGTGGCGCCGGCTTGGATTGATTCAGTATGGAGTAGGCAAAAAACATCACCGCAACCAGCGCGACAATGAGAATCCCGAAAATTCCAAGTCGAAATACCATGACCTACCTATAGCTGAAGAGCGTGGGGCAAGAGGGTAGCAAGCGCACCGCCAGCAATGGCGCAAGCATATGGCAGCGGTGCGCGCCGGCCGATTCGCCACAGCTCGGCACGCAAAAAGCGCTTGAGCCGCCCGCCCGCCCGCGAGGCATGCGGCCGAGGCACGAAAAGGGAAAGAAGCAGATAAATCAGTGCCAGTACGCCGCCGAGCACCACGACATCGAGAAAAAACGACAATTGCAATTGCCAGAACGGCGGTACCAGCAGCACCGTGGCAACCCAGAGCTTTACGTCCCCCCCTCCCATAGCGCCCTTTACCCACACGGCAAAAAGGACGGCAAAGGCAATGCCCGCGGCAATCAGGCCAGCGAGCAAGGAATGGTCAAGCAACCGGGCACAGACACCGATGGCAAATAGTACCGCAGACAGCCAGTTAGGCACAGTGCGCACCGCAAGGTCGTGCAATGCGGCATAAACAAGAAGTACCGCAGCTGGAAGAAAAAATTCTGGATTCAAATTGAACCTCCAGCAGAACGTCTATTTGCGCTTGCCCGCCCTTGTACTTTCAAGCCACGAAGCCTTTTGCTTACCCACAGCCTTACATTGCGCAACTTGTGCAATATAATCACATTAGCCCATGAAAGCATTAAAGTCCCGCAACACTTGCACATTCAAGTGCCGAAAACGTGATTTTAATAAAAAAAGCTGGCAGGAAAAATATCCCCGCCAGCTATTCTCTTTTTTACGGCGACTAAGCCGCCGGCACTGTATCTTAGAGTTCAGAAGACACTGTGTTGAACGTCTCGGAGACCTTGCTGCCCAGGGTGGTCACGGCGCCAATGATGACGACGGCGATCAGGGCGGCGATTAGGGCGTATTCAATCGCGGTAACGGCGCGCTTGTCGACGTTCAGCTGGTTCAGCTTGAGGGCGAGAGCGGTGCGCACATAGTTAACGAGCATCGTGGTGATCCTTTTTGAATTGCATCAAAACCGAAAAAGCGGCTGATAGGATGTTGCTGAACGCGACCAATGAAAAATGATTAATTTCCCCGCAACCGCGTTAACCCGTTAGGGGGCTGCCACCAATACACGGAAATTAGGGCATTTTGTCAAACGCCCCCTACGACAAAAATAACAAGAAACCGTGAGCGTATACATGCGCCTGATGGGTAGCTAACCTAAAAGTTGTATAGCTCGCGTCGATTACATTAAACGTTGTGCAAAGCGAATAGTAATTTAAACAAAAACAATATAAATATTTTATATTTCTAAAAATAGACAACATGCTAAATTTAAAAAGACAAATTATTCAAAAAAATTTCAATCTTCCGTGTTACGTTAATAGTGTGGGTCACGTTTATGTGATCGGACCGCTAATCCTGAGTTAATTTAAACCCGTGGGCATCATGGCCAGCTAATGGCGTAGCTTACAGCTCGGAACTTACGTGATTGAAGGAGCTTGTCAGCTGCGGGCCAATTTTGGACAGACCACCAAAAATCGCAAAAATGATAAGCAATGCGATGATGACATACTCGATTGAGGTCACAGCGCGGCGATCCCGGAAAAACCTCTGCAGACAGCTGCCGGAGTGCAGGCTGAGAAATGATTGGCTCAAGAACATGGATAGCCCCCGCATGGCAGTTGCTCCCTCACATTAAGGACCAACATCGAAAGATGTTGTTTTATGCGCAGCATATCTCTGAGGGAAAGAATGCCGACAGTCACATTGTTGTGTTGTTTTTGTGGTACCGGAACATAATGGTGGTGCGGGCGGTCGGAATCGAACCGACACTCTGTCACCAGAACCGGATTTTGAGTCCGGCGCGTCTACCAGTTCCACCACGCCCGCGACGCATTTTAGTCTCTACGGGAGCTCAGCCACGAAATCAACATCCCCCCGCTTGCGCACCCATTCATGATTATGTATAGCGGCGCCCACCGGTCCCGAATAGCTCAGTTGGTAGAGCAAGCGACTGTTAATCGCTCGGTCGTAGGTTCGAGTCCTACTTCGGGAGCCAGGTTTCCCCCGGCCGGTTTCGAATTTCACTATATCTTCACAGAAAAATAAGCTGGCTCATTCAGCCGGAGCGAACCGCGTTCCTGCTGGCATTTGCACGGGCGTATTGGCTATGGCGCTGACCATGGCAGCGGCCATGGACCGCCAATCGGCTGCGGCATCCACAGGGGGAGGTGCCACCTGAGCCAAGCGCTGCGTCAGTTCAACAAGCCCCTGTGCGATGGCCGCCGGATTCGGCGCGCAAAGCAAGGCGTGCGGCTGATTTCCGAGCTGTTCCAGTAAGCCGCCCACAGAAGTTGCCAACACATGCCGCCCTGCGGCCAATGCCAGCGCCGCGACTCCGGACTGGCTAGCCTCACGATAAGGCAGCACCAGCGCATCCGCCCAAGCAAGCAGGCTGGGCAATTCGCTATCGGCAACCCAGCGCCGCTCCACGGAGACGCCCGGCATGGCGTTCAACCGGGAGAGACTCGAAGAATTTGGTCCCTCGCCGCAAATGCGCACATCGAAGGAACGAGACTCGCCCAGGAGGTCGAGCGCATCGGCGAGCATGTCGAGCCCCTTATATGGCAGCAACCTGCCGAAATGCAGGATTCGCGGCCGCAACGTGGGTGTGGCAGCTGGCACGGCGGCGGAAAAACCGATCGGCGGATGCCAGAGCTTTGTCAGCCCCTGGCCGTTAATGCCGTGGCCCTGGTGGCGCAGCGCCGATTCGACATGCCGTGAAAGGCAAAATAAATGTCGCGCACCGCGTAAAATTTGGTTCTGATCGAGGGCGCGGAAGCTCAGCGCGTCGCCTGGATGCGCCTCGGCGTCATGCACGATAACCGCGTAGCCGATTCGCCGCGCCCGCAGCCCGGCGAGCATGCGGCCATCCAGCAGCGCCGGCATGGCACAGATGGCGATGTCCGGCATCAGACGCCGCAGATGCGCCTCTGTGCGTGGCCGCAGAAAGGGGGAAACGATTCGCTGGGCAATAAAACCGTGTGTGGTTTCGTAGGTCGGTTCGCGCCAGTCACAGGCGGGGGCATCCGGCTCGGACAATATCTCCGCCCCAGCAGCGAGTGAAAGCGCGACGCTCTGGCCCGGCAGGCTGTTCAGCGCCGCCGCCAGCCGTGCCGCGAAAATAGGCCCTGCCCCGCGCCGCCCCCAGTGCCAGACGAGCGTCCTCATGCGATGCCGTTGGCTGTCAGCGCCGCCAGCAATGGGCCAGAGCCTAGCTTCTCCCGCGCATAGGTTTGCCCGGCTACGGCCATCGCCAGCCTGGCGTCGCTGTCTCCGGCCAAATGCCGTAACTGTGCGGCAGCATCCTCCACATCCGGGTCCGCCCAACTTGCCTTCGGCATGTCATAGGTACCGCGCGGGTCTGTGGCCGGGATGAGCCTATAAGAGACCAGCCCAGAAACCTCGGGCGCCATGAACTCAAGATTGCCCGACCATCCCGTGGCCACCACCGGGCGGCCCAGCAGCATGGCGGCGGCAGGGATCAGCCCGAAGCCCTCGGAA
>JAQUAC010000074.1 GCA_028687415.1 Acidocella sp.
GGCTCCGGCGGCCCGCCCCAGACACCTCCGCTCAGAACTCGTCCCACGTTTCCGCTCCGGCCGGCACTGCCGCCCTGGCCGGTTTGGACGTTGGCGCGTTCACCGGAATCCGGCTCCTGGCCGGTGCCAATGCCGGCTTGGTTGCAGCGGCAACCCTGCCCTGGCCGATCTGGAACTGCCCAACCAGCCGGGCAAGCTCCACGGCCTCGTCAGTCAGGGTATGGCAGGAGGCATTCGCCTGCTCCACCATGGCGGCATTCTGCTGGGTCACATGGTCCATCTGGTTCACGGCCTCGTTCACCTCGTTCAGCCCAGTCGCCTGTTCCTGTGCTGAGGCGGCGATTTCGGAAATCAGCTCATTCAGCCTCGCCACCTGGCCAACAATCCGCTCCAGTGCCTTGCCGGTTTCACCCACCAGCTTCACGCCGCTCGCCACCTCCGCGCCCGAGGCGGCGATGAGGGTTTTGATCTCCTTCGCGGCATCGGCCGAGCGCTGCGCCAAAGCCCGCACTTCGGTCGCCACCACGGCGAAACCGCGCCCTGCATCCCCCGCGCGCGCCGCTTCCACGCCCGCGTTCAACGCCAGGAGATTGGTTTGGAAGGCGATTTCATCGATAACACCGAGAATATTACCAATCTGCCGGGAGCCGCTTTCAATCCCCGCCATGGCCTTCACGGTGTCGCCCACCACCACGCCGGATGTCTCGGCATCGCCCTTGGCGTCCTGCGCCAGCTTCCGCGCCTCGTTGGCGCTGTCGGCCGTCTTTTTCACCGTCGCGGTAATCTCGCTCAGCGCCGCGGCGGTTTCCTCCAGGCTGGCGGCCTGCTGCTCGGTGCGGCGGGCCAGATCGTCCGAGGCCTGCGTCATCTCCGCCGAGCCGCCGCGCACGCCCTGGGCGTTGGCCGAGATCGCCCGCATCGCCTCCTGCAGTTTGTCCACGGCCACGTTGAAATCGGCCCGCAGCATTTCGTACTCTGGAGCAAAAGCCTCGTTCAGGCGGAACACGAGGTCGCCAGCGGAAAGGCGGGACAGCCCACTCCCCAATGCCTGCACCACCTTGCCCTGCTCGGCGGCCACCGCCATGCGGGAGGCTTCCGCCGCGGCCCGCTCCTGCTCAGCTTGACGGCGCCCCGCTTCCGCCGCGGCCTCATGCTGCCGCCCCTCGGCCAAAGTATGGCGGAAACCTTCCAGCGCGCGGGCGATGGTGCCTGTCTCGTCCTTGCATTCCTGACCGCGAACCTTGCTGTCGTAATCACCGGTCTTCAGCCGCTCCACCGCGCCAAGCAGCCCTTCCACGGGGCGGCGGACCAGCAGCAGCACCGTGACGTACAGCACCCCCAGCACCAGCAGCAAAGTGAGCGTGCCGCCACCGAGCAGCGTCACTACATCCTGCCACACTGGCGCGGTGAGCACCTTCTCCGGCACATCCACGATCAACGCCCAGGTGACATTCAGATTGGGCACCGCGAAGGGATAGATGATACGCTCCGTGCGCCCGCCGTTGAAGCCGGTGAGGATGCACGGCTTGCCAGAGGCAATCGCCGAATTCAGCGCGTCAGCTCCCTCTTCCGTATAGGGCTGCATGAGGACCGCCTTATCCGGGTTGGCAATCCATTGGCCGGTGCCGGAAACGAGCATCACCTGCCCGCTGCCGAACGGGTGCAGCGCCCCCAACATGCGGGAAAGCCAGGTGAGGCGCACGTCGATACCCGTCACACCCACCAACTGGCCGTTCACCCGCACCGGGTAGGCGAAGGAAACCATCATCTTGCCATTGCCCTCATCCGCGTAGGGTTGGGTAATGGCGCCTTTGCCGGAGGACGCCGCAAGCGTGTACCAAGACTGCGTATAGTCCACAGGGGTTGCGGCATATTGGAGGCTGCCGTCCTCGGTCTTCGTCCAGTATGGATTAAAGAAGCCGTCCGCATTGGAGCCAGGCGCTTTCGGATCGTGCGTGCCGTCAAAACCGCCTGGCGCCTCCTGCATCCATGAGCCGAAAACATCCGGGTAGCGGGTTTCGTTCATCCGCAGCATGGCCACCACGGCGGCGCGGTTGCGGTCACCTGTCGCCATCAGGGCGGTTATCGAGCCGGCCATACTGCTCGCCGCCGCCCTTTGCTCAGAGAGTTTGGCGGTCACAGCGTTGGCGATGCTCTCCGCCGTGAGGTTAGCCTGGGCGTAGACAGAGCGTTCCACCCGCGCCTTGGTACCCAGAACCGCCACCACAATGGCCGTGGTAAGAATAACGGCAAAGGCCGCTCCCGCGATGCCGATCAATTTCGAGGATAAAGAACCAAAAAATACCCGCTGAGGATGGGAGGCCATGCCGCTCACTTTCTATAGACTATACAAACATCTCAGCAGCCTAGAACGGTTCGATTAAGGTATAATTAATCGGCATGGCGCGGCGCCCGATGGACGCAACATCACCGCGGCTGTCCTGAGACATGCCCAAGCCAGCCGGCAATACGCCCAGGAGCCCCCTATTCCGTGAGAATCCGCGGGTAGAGCGCCTTCCAGAAGATGCATTTATGTTGAACGGTGGCGTCGTACAGGCCGGTCTTGCCGGGGTAGAAGAGCATCACGTCATCATCCGCCGTGTAGCGCGGCCAGACCGGCGATTCCGGCGCCAGCGGGTGGCCGGTTTTCACGAAGCTCGTCCAATACGCCACCAGCTGGTCGGAAAGCTTCTGCGAATCCGGGCTCAGTTCCGGCCCGGCGAGGCTCGTGGTGTTGTCGAAATGCGGGAACAGATAGGGCAGCTCCGAGGAGTGCACCGCGCCCATCTCGAACCCGGGATCGGCGGTGACGGCGGGGGCGTTGGGATCCGCGAATTCCAGCTCATAGACCGGCTCATGCCGGGTCATCAGCTTCGCGGCATCCAGATAGAGGGAATTGTTGAGCCCGACTTCCGGGTTGAAGTCAGACATCACCGAGCCCAGCGCGGCGGGGGCGGAGGAGTAGGCGGCTCGCGGATATTCCTTCAGCACCGTCTCCGCGTTATTGCCATACACAGTCTTCAACGCGGCCGGATAAGTGGCGTCGTCGATTTTCTCGCCGGCCTGGATGTCGTAGGCCACGTAGAGCCGCAACTCATCGCGGGTGCCGCCATTCATCACCGGCACATTCACGTAACGCCCAGCGGCGAAGGCCGCGTTCCATTGCAGGGGCACGGTCTGCGCGCCCACCAGCGGGGCGAAGCTCATCAGGTCGCCGCCACTGGCCTTGACCCCGGCTTGCAGCAATGTTTCCACCGGCTTGGCGCGCAGGCAGGCCAGTTCGGTCTTCTCATCCGTACAGCCGGCCAGCGCCGCCACCTTCTGGCCAAAGGCGTTGCCCTGGGCGAGGCTATGCAACGGCGCGGCGCAACCGCCGCTCTGGATGATGGCTTTTTCGAACAACCCCTTCGTCTCTTGCGGAGAGATGACATGCATGCAGACGCTGGACGCCCCCGCCGACTCACCAGCGATGGTGACATTATTCGGATTCCCGCCAAAGGCGGCGATGTTCTTTTGCACCCAGCGCAGAGCGAAGCGCTGGTCCTCCAGCCCGTAACCGCCGTCATGCGCCTTGCCAAAGGCCGGGTTCGCCATGAAACCGAACACGCCGAGCCGGTAATTGAGCGAGACAACGACAATATTTCCAGCCCGCGCCAGATGCGCCAGCGGATAGAGCGCGCTGGAGCCACCGACAAAAGCGCCGCCATGAATCCATACCAGCACCGGCAACTGCTTTTGCGGGGCTACGCCGTTCCAGGGCGTGGTGACGTTGACCGTGAGGCAGTCCTCCGTGTCACTTGCCGCAGTCAGCCCGTAGCGGGAGACCTGGGGGCAAGCGTTGCCATATTTGCTGGCGTCACGGATCTCGGTCCATGGCTTCACGGGCTGCGGCATCGCCCAGCGCAGCGCACCTACCGGCGGGGCGGCATAGGGGATGCCTTTGAACTCCCGCACACCATCATAAACCACGCCCCGCACCGGCCCGGCGCTGGTGATCACGACATCAGGTGTCCCCGCATGGGCCTGGGGCGCGGCGAATGCGAGCAGCGCCGCGCAGGCGAATAAAAGTGGCAGCAGTTTTTTGCCTATCCGGAAATGACGCCTGCACACGATCATGACTCCGCATTCCTTCAATGAAATGGACTCAGCCGAATTCGACCTGAAGCAGCACCCCATTTAGGATGGAACGCTCCAGCGTGCCGGTCAACAATACCGGCCTCCGGATGCAAACCGTAGCTTTAGAAAGTTACCCCCAATGTTCCACTTCTTGATATAGCGCAATATTTTCCTACCGGGTACATGCCATAAATGCGCCCAGACAAAGGCGCGGTATGAGTCGGCTGCGGCCGCGTAACCCTGGAGGCACAACCATGAATGGAACGCCGTTCTCCCCCCTCGGCCCCTCCGGCCCAAGCACCGCAGCGGATGCCCCCACGCGCTATGATAACCTCTCCATTGCCCTGCACTGGGCGACGGCGGCGATTATATTATTACAATTCGCCCTCGCGGAAACCTGGGAATTTTTCCCCAAGATCGTGCGCCATCTGCTGATCGTGGGGCATATGTCGCTCGGACTCATGCTGGCGGTGGTAATCGCGCTGCGCATCCTCTGGCGCGTGCTGCCCTGGCGGCAGGTCTTCGCGCATGGTCAAGACTTCTTCGGGCGTGCCGCGCAGGCGATGCACCACCTGCTCTATGTGCTGATCGTCGCGGAAGTCATCCTGGGTATTCTCACGCGCTGGACCGACAATCAGGCCCTGAGCTTCTTCGGCCTGCTCATCGCCTCGCCATTCGGCTCCGTTTCCAAAGCCGTTGGCGGTTTCGTGGAGGAGGTTCACGATGTCACCGCCTGGACAATCATCATCCTCGCCGGTGCCCACGCGTTGGCGGCATTATACCACCACTACCTGCTCAAGGACGGCATTCTGCGCCGCATGATGCCCTGGATAACGTAAACTGACCGCAGGGGGCGGTACGTCGGCCTTCTGCTTTGCCAAATCCCATTCGATCTTCGCTGCCACCAGCGCGGCCGGCGAATAGCCCAGCAGGCTCATCACATCCGCCACGCCGGGAATCGACAAACCGGCATCGATATCCGCCAATGACAAAGCCTCCATCCAAGCGGAATCCGAGCGCTCGAACGGTGAAGCTGATTGCATCGATTTCTCCGTCAGCTCTTCCTCATCCGCCGGGCGGTTCTGCTGCGCCTCCCGCTCAAAATATTTCGCCTTGTTGAACTGGCTGTAGGATAAAAAGGCGCCGACATTACCACCCACGGCATGCGCCTCAACCTCGAAGTAGCGGTGACAATCCACTCCACCCCGCAAGCCCGCAAATTTCAAAATCATCGAGAAGAACTCATCAGGATTCTCCAACATCATGGAATGGCTGATGACAATGAACGGAATGGCGCGATGAAGCAGCGCGCGCAAGCAATGATTATAAATATTCCGCCAGATTTCGACGCCGCGCCAATAAGGGTCGAACACCGCCTTATGATGCGACCGGGCAAAAGCAAACGGATTGCGCGACAGCACGATGGCGCAGGCATCCTGCAAACCATGATCATGCAGAGAAGCCAGCCAATCGACATTTTTTGAACCATCGACGCAAACCTGCTTACCCCCCCGCGCAATCAGAGTTTCATACACCGCAACCGCTTCTTCCGGTGTCTGCGGCGCAGCCGGCAGGTTATCCCACACGGGGCATTCCAATCCATGATGCAGCCCGCATAAGGTACAGCCATCCACATTCAGATAGGCATCCGCACCATGATAACGGGAGAATATCCGGAGCCTGTCCACCTCCCCCGCATGAAAAATATGCGGGTGAGAATTCAGAATATTGCCAACAACCGTCGACCCGCAAAACGGCGAACCGACCAAAAAAATCTTTTTCATCTTGCACACATCCTGTGTGAAAACTGGACTTATTCCAGCTGAAGTCAGAAACAGCGCAATGCCCTAGCCGGGGCCGCCCAGCTTGCGCCGCAGCACGCGCTTCGCCTTAACCCAGGTTGCCCCCGGCCCGGCCTGCCTGAGCGAGCTCCAGCCCAGCCGGACATAATCCCGCCACCGTGTTTTCTGCGACTGGCTCACATACTGACTGCCGCCAACAACCCAGAATGTCCCGACCGTGGCAAAACCCGAGGCGCCAAATTCACGATTATGCGGCAACGTCGCCAGCTCATGATATTCATAAGATGTCGGCCTGTTTACCAAAGCCTCGAACAGAATAAATAGCCCCTCGCGCAGCTCCTCCATCGTTATCACCCCGATCACCGGCTTGATGAAATCTGAAAAACTCCTGATCTCATCGTGCATCTTGTGAATAAAGCTGATCCGCACGATATCGTATTGCGCCTCCTGCTCTATCAGCACCGGGCGCACGTCGGAGCCGTCCGGCGCCCCGGTTTTTTCGAATCGGCAAACCTGCCTATGTGTCGAGGCGAAGGGCAGCTCCAGCAGCTCCACTCCACGTTCCGCAATTTCCACCCAGCCCTTGTCATCGCCTTTATGAAACAGGAAGGAGCGGATCTTGTCATGCATATACGCATGCTCAAGCGTGCCAATGTAGTAGCCCCGGAATGCCTCCCCGAGCATTTGCTCTGTCCGGCGCTGAGAAGACAACGCCCAGCCGCAATCCACCATGGCGTCATGCTGCGGGTCGAACCCCTCCCCGTCGAGATAGGTTTTGTAGGCTTCCATCTCCGCCTCGGCGATGCGGATCAGCAGGCTCGAACTATCCCTGAGCGCCTTCAGCGCCGATTGCGCTTTGATCGGGTTATCGATCGGCCGGTCCAGCGGGGTGAGCCGGCCCAGAACCTCCAGCAGTTCCGCCGCCCCGTCGCCAAGCCCCAGCCGGGCGATGCACTCCCGCATCGTACAGGTCGTGCTGGTGTTCAGCAGAGCGCCGATCTCTGTCTCGAACGCCTTGCAGAGCGCTGGCAGCATCGTCAGGCGGCGAGAGCTTTGCATGATGGAGGCTTGGCCGGAAAATCCGAGCCGGTCCCATATCTCCTTGGTGATGTACCCGTCGCGTGTCGCCAGACGCAGATGCCGGACCTTGTCGGTCTGCATCGTCACGTTCATCCAGGCAGTAAACCCCGTCACCAGCGGCCCGCCATACATGGCGCCGAACTGCGCCGCCATCGAGGCCGCCGGATGGGTTGCCTTGAACCGGGCGAGATAAGCAACCACCGCCGAGGCGAACAGGTTCTTCTCATCCCCCCGGCCCGCCTGCCCACGCAGGCATAGCTGCGAAACCGCGGCCTGGTTGAAGCGATTGTCCCGATAGAGCTGGTCGTAGAGCGAGGGCAGATAATAGCCCGCGACCCCCGCCTCCAGTGCCGCTGAGCAGTCGGATTTGAAATTATCGCCGAAATGCAGAACCCCGGAAGGCTCCACCTTCATCGCCGCGCAGACAATTCCGTATAGGCTGCCTTCATGTTTCGAGGCCCGGTGTGCGCAGGAAACGAACAACCGATCGACAGCAAGCCCGTTCGCCGCGAGTATCTCAGCAATCATCCGCTCCGGCAGATACATGTCGGACACCGCGATCACCGGTTTGCCCAGCTCACGCGCAAGGTCGTAAACCGCGCCTACGGCGGGCGAGCGCGTCAGCAACGCCGTCTCGGTTTCGATCTCCAGCCGCATCAGCGCGCCCCTGTCGAGTGCCTTCGTCCCGGAATCCGGCACTTTCAGCGCCTCGTAGATCTGTGCCAGCGTCACCTCAACCGAACCTGTTTTGGCATGCAGCTTGTCGCGTGCCGCCTGCTCGGCCTTGATGCGGGCGTCATGGAATCCGGCCAGTCCCGTCTGGCGTTCCATCAGCAGAAATACATCCGTTGGATTGGCGAAGGGCCGGATCAGCAGCGTGTCGAACACGTCGAAAGAGACGATTTGCGCCTGTTCGATCATCATGCGCAGCGCTTCGGCCTGAGCCGGGTAGACACTCACCTTTGCCACTCCGGCACGGGCGGAGGCGCCGCGCGGCACCGCTTTGCTCTGGCCGACCTGCCCTTCGAGGTACGCCGACGATGACGTCCGCTCACTTCCGAGAGGCCGTTCGGTTCCGTCCATAACGTCAACGGACTGCATATAACTCAGCATCGCAAACCCTTCCTGCTGCAAGTCAACAAATGGCAAACAATGGTAAACAATTCGTTTGATTTGCTGGTTTAATGACCTTTGAGGGCTTTCCACCCACATCCGCTGACGAAGTCCGACCATTAAATTAAAATATCGCAAAATTCTCCGGCAACGACAGGTTGCGTGCCGCCCTGCCCCTGGTTGGTCAACGGCGCTGTCCTGCCCGCGCCGTTTGTCTGTATGTTAACGGCTTGATAACCCGGCAGGCTTGGTTTCGCCCATGCCTCCCTGCTGGACGCGCAGAGCGAAACGATATCAAACTGCCCTGAGCCGTCCATCCACCGCCGGGCCGAGATCTTCTACAATGCATCAAGGTCTTACCTGAAACCGATTTCACTTCAAATCTCGAAGTAATCGCCATGCCGGCACTGGTAATGCATGGCGGCGGCGACCAATTCATTCAGAATGCAGGCGCGGCGCTCCTATCCACCACACATCCCCAAAAAAGCGATGTGCTGGTTCCCGCCGCTGGAGCCGCGTCCGCCTGGATCCCGAACCACTCAAGCAGAACAGGTGACATATGAAATCCCATAGTTTGAAAACTCACGGGCCTCTGCCGCAGGAATCATTCTCCGAAAGCGCCGTGCGCGATATCGGCACCGCCTTACGGGCCGCGCTTGCCGATGTCTTTACCCTGTATCTGAAGACAAAGAATTTTCACTGGCACATGAGCGGGCCGCATTTCCGAGATTATCATCTGCTCCTTGACGAGCAGAGCAGCCAAATCTTCGCCATGACTGACCCTATGGCCGAGCGCGCGCGCAAGATCGGCACCACCACCTTGCACTCGATCAATGATATCGTGCGGCTCCGCCGCCTCTCCGACAACGATGCCGACAACCTGCAGGCGCAGGACATGCTGATGGAGCTGCGCGACGATAATTATAAATTGGCCGGGGAGATGCGTAAGCTCCATAAAACCTGCGATGAGTTCGGCGACATCGCAACGGCAAGCCTGCTAGAGAGCTGGGTCGACGAGACGGAACGCAGAGCGTGGTTTCTGGCCGAAACCGTAAAGCCTTAAGCACCCCGGCACGGAACGCCATAAACACACGCGGCTTCACGGGCGGATGCGGCCATTACGCGTCCACCCGGACCGCCTGCAGCCATTCCGCTGGGAGACAAACCATATATGCCATTACGGGAATTACCGGTCATGTTGGCGGTGCCGCCGCGCTGACCACCGCCAATTACGGCGGCAAAACCGCCGAAAATCGTCAACCTCTCGACCATCGGCGCCCAGGCGGCGCAGCCCAACCTGCTGAACCAGCCCGGGCTGGTGGAACAGGCGCTGGGGGTGCCGGTCTGCTTCTTGCGCGCGGCCTGGTTCATGGAGAACGCGGTATGGGG
>JAQUAC010000075.1 GCA_028687415.1 Acidocella sp.
CATGCCCTGCCGCCAGGGTCTCGGCTTCGGCAATATCGCGGGGCGTAGGGGCATATTCGTCGCCATACTTCATACCAATCAGCAGGCGGTCTTTCTCTGCCTCCCAGGCTTCCAGTGAACCTGGGTTCGCCTCGTTCAGCGCTAGGCGGTCTTTGCGCCATTCCCCAGCGAGGGCGACGCATTGCATGTGGGACAAGGCTTGGGGCGGAGCATCCGCGCTCTGGCGGCACAGGTCCAATTTCCTCTCGATCTCCGCCAGCACAGCCGGGGCCAGCCGCCGCGCCGCTGCTGCGTCCTTAACTCCCAAGGACACGATAAACTCGCGGCTTACCCCAAACAGCTTCTCAGCCTGGGCGCGCAGATCGGGGGGAATTGCCTTGCGGAGTCGGTATACCCCGGATTTAGGGTGCTTGGTCGGGCACGTCATGCTGACCGGCATTGTATCACCTCAAGGCTTACAAGCGCTTGAAAAGCCTTGTCCTGAGTGATTCCAGTGGCTTACGGGCAAACTGGAGGGTAGCGGGAATCAAATAATATAACTTATCTTGTTGAAATATAAAGTTATCCATGAATTTGATTTTTGTTGGAGCCCCCAATAAAGCCCCCAACTTTGCCCATTATACCTAAAATTACAGTTTTTCTGTTCGGTTAAAGCGCCGTTTTTCCGTCCCGGCCTGCAAGCTCATGGTGCGCCACGCGCAGCGGCTGTCAAGGGAAGCGCGCAGCCGCACGGAGCCACGCGCAGCCGCGCCTTTGCGGCGAGCATGGTGAGCACGGCGAGCACTGGACCTTGACAGGTGCGAGCATGGCGCTTCGCTTGAGTTGGTCGGAGCCTCTATCCCCTTCCGAATCATGACATTAATAGGGAAATAATGGCAACGAGCTTCCGCTCTAGGCACGAAAAGCGTGTAGAGCCGACACAATAGGGGATAGGATAGCAGGCGCGTGGCAGCTGAGACCATATTTCAAGGAAGATTGTTTTCAACAGGTTTTCTCCTAGAGGCCACCAGCCGCAGGGCAAATTGGCAGCGCGCCTCCGATTCGGCAGCCGCATGACCCCTCACGAATTCCTATCCAAATGGCGCAATGTCGATCTGAAAGAGCGCACCGCTTCACAGAGCCACTTCAACGACCTGTGCCATCTTATCGGGGTAGATGATCCCATCTCCTCCGACCCCAAAGGCGAGTGGTTCACCTTCGAGAAGGGAGCGACCAAGACCAGCGGCGGAGAAGGCTGGGCCGATGTCTGGCGAAAAGGGTGCTTCGCGTGGGAGTACAAGGGTAAGGCCGCAAATCTCGACAAAGCCTTTGACCAGTTGTTGCGATATTCCATCGCGCTCGAAAGCCCCCCGTTGCTGATCGTTTCCGATATGGAGCGCATCCGTATCCACACCAACTGGACCAACACCGTCCAGCAGGTGCGCGAGATCACCTTGGAGCAATTAACCAACGCGGCCAACCGGGATTTGCTCCGCGCCTGTTTCCTCGATCCCGAAGCACTGCGCCCGACGAAAACGCGCCAGATGCTGACCGAGGAAGCGGCCCGCCAATTTGCCGCGCTTGCCCAGCGGCTCCGGTCGCGGGGCTACGAGGCCCATGACGTTGCGCACTTCGTCATCCGGTTGATTTTCTGCATGTTCGCAGAGGATGTTGGCCTGTTGCCGGACAAGATGTTCCAGCGAATGTTGGAGGTCAGCCGTAAGGCTCCAGGCCAGTTCGCTGGCCACGCGGCCACCCTGTTTGGAGCGATGAGAACCGGCGGGATGGTCGGTTTCGAGAAAATTGAATGGTTCAATGGTGGTCTATTTGATGACGATACCGCCTTACCATTGGAAGCCGAGGACATTGCTAATCTGCTGGCTGCCGCAAAGATGGACTGGTCGGAAATAGACCCCTCCATCCTTGGCACCCTGTTTGAACGCGGGTTGGACCCAGACAAGCGCAGCCAACTCGGTGCCCACTACACTGATCGGGACAAGATCATGATGATCGTGCGGCCTGTCGTGATGGAACCTCTGGCGTACGAATGGACCGAAGTGAAGGCCGGAATTGAAGCGACACTGGCCAAGGCAAGCTCTACAAAAGGCGGCACAAGGACCAAGGCGCGGGGCGAAGCCGATAAGATCATGGCGGCTTGGCGCGAGCGGTTGCGACGCTTCCGCGTGCTCGATCCGGCCTGCGGATCTGGCAATTTCCTGTACCTTTCGCTGCTTGTACTGAAAGATATAGAACACCGCGCCAACCTAGAAGCGTATCAGCTTGGCCTAGCACTCGCGTTTCCGCAGGTGGGGCCAGAGAATGTGCTGGGGATTGAGATTAACCCTTACGCGGCGGAATTGGCGCGAGTTTCGGTCTGGATAGGCGAAATTCAGTGGATGCGGCGGAACGGTTTCGATGCTTCACGGAATCCAATCCTACGGACGCTCGACAATATCGACTGTCGAGATGCCTTGCTGACAGAGGGGGGAGCACGCGCGCGATGGCCCGATGCTGACGCGGTGGTAGGCAACCCACCCTTTCTTGGAGCCAAGTGGATGCTCGACCGACTTGGTACGAGTTACACTCATCAACTTCGCGGACTTTTGCCTAACAAAGCTCCGGCCTCTGATCTCGTCACCTTTTGGTTCGATCAGGCGGCGCGGGCAGTTGAAGGACGTACAAAGCACGTTGGTTTTGTAGCAACAAACATGATCCGAAGCCCTGCGAACTCAGCCATCGCGGGACAACTCTATGAGAAAGCGCCCATCTGCTTTGCGCAAAGTGATGATCCTTGGGTCGTCGATGGCGCTGATGTTCGTGTTTCTCTGGTTGTGTGCTCGACTGAGTTTATCGGCCAGGCGATACTCGATGGGAGACCTGTTGTAGCTATATCTCCGGACCTAAAAGCTCTTCAGGTCGATCTGCGGATGAAGAGAAAGCTGCGAGAGAATAAGAAACGAGCTGTACGGGGGGTTGAAAAGGGAGGCCCATTTGACCTCAAAGGTGCTTTGGCACGGCAATTATTATCTCAACCGACCAATCCTAATGGTCGAAAAAACGATGATGTAATTAAGCGATACGTGACTGTCTCCGATATTGTAGGACGCGGCCAGGACGAGTGGATTGTTGATTTTTCTGGCCTCACGATGGCGGAGGCGTGCGTTTTTGAGGCTCCGTTCAAAGAGATTAAGGCTGCCGTTCTGGAGGCAAGATCTGGCAATCGCGATCCTCGTCAATTACAGAATTGGTGGCTGTTTCGTCGGACAGGAGAACAGGCCAAGAAAGTTTTGGTCGGAAAGAATCGAGTCCTCGTAACAGGACTCGTTACAAAACATAGAATCTTTCGGTGGATGGATGTTTCGATGATTCCAGATACCAGAGTAATATTGATAGATGGCGATTCGGATGTTTTGTTTGGCATTCTGAGCAGTAAATTCCATGAGATTTGGACATTAATGACCTGCCAATTTCACGGCGTTGGCAATGATCCCGTTTATACGCCCGGCGACTGCTTTGAGACCTTCCCGTTCCCGGAGGGGCTGACCCCTGACCTTCCCTCTGTTCAGTACGCCACTGATCCCCGCGCCATAGGCGTTGCGGCCGTTGCAGCGCGACTGAACGAGTTGCGCGAGAACTGGCTGAACCCACCTGATTTGGTTAGGCGTGAGCCCGAGGTGGCGCCCGGCTATCCCGACCGCATCCTGCCGATCAGCCCGGCTGCTTCAAAAGAATTGACGAAGAGGACGCTCACCAACCTCTATAACATCAGGCCCGAATGGCTCGACCACGCCCACCGTAAGCTCGATGAGGCCGTGGCCGAAGCCTATGGTTGGGGTAAAGACTTCCGGGACGGAGCGCTGACCGATGACGAGATCATAGCGCGCCTGTTTCGATTGAATCAGGAAAGAGCATCGTGACGGGAACAATTCACACCAAAATAGAATCAGAGCGAGGTCAGTTTTGGTTGGCCGGCGACATCGAGCAGGTTGGCGCTGCCTCGGCAATGCAAGGTTCGCTGACCACCAATGAAGACGGTGGGGTCACCATTAATTTGGACATGGCCGAGTGGACCTGGCGAAGAGCGGATAAACCCTTCCCGTCATTTATGACTGACAAATTTGATGTCGCGGGTTTTCTCCCAGCACAGAATCTGTATGTCTGGCTCCAAGATGCGCAGCTGCGTAGCCTGCCCGGCCTGTCCACCGGCGGGGGAACCAAGCTCGGTTCCTATGTCACGCTGTTCTCTACATCGCCTGTCTCCGGGCAAGGAATATCATCGTGTATTAAAAGATTAATGATTCCTCTTGGGGGGTTATGGCCGTGGCTCGACCGTCCCATGCCCAAGACATCTCTGACCGATACGCGCATTGAAACTCATTATCCTCTGGATATCAACGATGAATTTGAACTCAGGAATGGTTCTGTTACAGTTCGGACAGGAACGTCTATACCCCAAGATTTTGGAACACGAACAATCTCAGTCAAACAGCAAGGCTGGTTGGATTTTGAATTTGAAACTCCGATTTCATTGGCAGAAGCAAAAGACATTTATCTTCATATAGAAGATTTTTTCGTTTTGTTGACCGATGAGGAGTACGGTCTCGACTGGCCGGAAATTCAGCTCTCAGAAAGCGAAGGCACGGGTCATATTTGTGTATTTCGAAGACGACCACAGAAGTCTGAAATCTCCACATTCATGTTATGGATTCAATATCCATCAATCAGCGAAAACTTCGGTGAACTTGTCGATGATTGGCTAGATATGCGTACCAAATATGGAGCGGCGTTCCATTTGTATCTAGGCGTCCGACGCGGCAAGTCAGTTTATGTTGAACACAGGTTTGCCAATCTCATGTGGGGCTTGGAGGCCTTTCACAGGAAAGCAAAGCCAAATTCTCTAATTTTGAGCAACGACGCAGAAGAAAAGATTAAGAAGGTCTGCGAAGCAACCAAAGAAATCCTCAATTCAAAAGAAAGGCGTGAGTTAAGATTATCGATGAGATATCGTCATGAGAAGAGATTGTCTGAGAAGTTGTATGATTTATTTTCAGAGTTATCTCTTTGCATTCCTGACGAAGAGCTAAAGCAATTCACGAAAAAATGCGCTGACCGGCGCAACGATATCTCACATTATGGCGGCCCTCGAAATGAGAGTGATTACGACGAATTTATAAGAGAAATAATTGATCTGATGGGCGCATTAGATCAACTTTATCATGCATCAATTCTAAAACAAATCGGCATATCTGACAATTTAATCCACCATATTTTCTACAAGAGCTTTAAGAGTGCCGGAATACGCGAACAGCTTAAATTGGCTGGTTTGAACCTTCCTCAACCTCCATTGCCGTTGCCGCCGCGGCTTCAGGACTCCATTTGATACAAAGATAAGGAGTTTTGGTTACAGGGCTAAACCTTTGGATAGCATCGCCGCGCTTTTTGCCACGGTGGCGCTAGCGACCGGGGCAAGCGCCGCCTGTTTCACACCGCTACGCTCCTGGATGGCTGCGACCAGCTTAGCGCGGTCATTGGTATAGAGAGCGGTGGTTTCCTTGGCGCGCGAGAGCCCCACGTAGAAGCTCTTCTGGTCAATAAGGTGCGTGGCGGCGCTCTCGGCGTGGATGAAGGTGCGCTCGGCGGTACGTCCCTGGGCGGCAAAGGCGGTGGCCACATAAGAGTGGGCGATATGCTGGTCTCGGGGATTATCCAGCGCCAGTGTTTCTGCTTTACCCCGGGCCAGCTTAACTGCGGCGCTGCGTGTGGCCGGATCAACCGAGATGATCTCGCCTTGTTGGCCATTCACCCGCCCCAAGGCGCGGTCATTGCGGGTGAACTGCACCTGGTCCCCAGCTCGTAGCTCCATCGCCTCGGCACTGAAGGCTTGGGCATGCGCCGCGCCCCATTGCCGTAGCCGCCAGTCAATGGCCCGGCCATTCTGATCGGCAAGAGTCACCGCTGCCTTGGCCGTGTCGATGCCCACCACGCGATAGGCGTGCGCCTTTGACACGCCCTTGTCAGCATAATCCTTGGCAAAACGGATCGTGTCGCCGATGGCGTAACTGTGCGGGTCTTTAGCCTCGGCGCGGGTCAAATCGCGTGGCACCAACTTGGTGGCCTGGGCGGCGGCGCCATGCAGCGCACCAGTCTCCGCTAGGCATCGGCGGATTTCCTTAGTCAATGTGTCGCGTCCCTCACGGGACGGCTCAATCGCCAGCGCCTTGCGCCGCTCTTTGGCGTCCAAACTGGCGTAATCCTTGGCGATTTGTGCGAAGCGGGCCTCGCGGGTGTCACACTCAATGATCCGTCCGCCTCCCGCATCCAGCGCGGCCAGGGCTTTCTTGGCGTCGCCCATCAGACTGGCCTCCACCGCTGCTTTGGCGTGCTCATTGGTCTGGCGGAGAATTTGGGTAAGGCGGGCGGTTTCCATGCCCGCACCTTGGAGCTGGGCAAAGGCGGCGCCCGCCTCAACGGAGCCAAGCTGCGCGGTGTCGCCCACCAGCAGCACCCGCGCCCGGTGAGATTCGGCCAAACCCAACAGCTTGGCGGCATCGGCTGTTGAAATCAGCGAAGCCTCGTCCACAATCCAAAGGCGTTCTTTTGGGGTGGGGCGGCCCGGCGCCAATAAATGCCGGGCCAGCGTGTCGGCACGGGCATCCAACGCCTCGCCCAAAACCTGCGCGGCTGATGCCGTGGGGGCGAGCGCTACCACCTGGATGCCGCGCGCCTCTGCCTCCCGCGCAATGGTAGCCAAAACCGTGGAAGTCTTGGCGGTGCCCGCCGCCCCTTGCAAACCGATGACCCGGTTGCGGCTGGCAAGAATCTCCCTGGTTGCGGTCTTTTGCTCATCGGTCCAGCCATGCCCCTGCTGGGCGCTGCGCCGCTCGGCTTCGGCAACAGCCCGGGCGGCGGCAACCGGAGACAAGATCGGTTCCACCTGCTGGCGTGCTTGTTCCTCCAAGTGGAGCATTTTCGTCTCGTTGGCGATATTGGCGGCGGTGGTGAAGCCCTCGAACGCCACGCCGCGCCGGTCAAGGCACGCGCGCGTTTCCACCGCGCCGCTCTTCTCCGCGCGGGCAATGGCGGCGGCGATGTCGTCATGCCCAACGCGGCCCATGCCAAACCGCCCCGCCGCCTCATGAAGCGCCGTGGTGGAGAACACGGATTGCCGCTCACCCAGCATCGCCGCCCCCTGCGCCACAGCGCGGTCAGCCGCCAGCTCGCGGGTAAACTCATGGTCAACGCTGAGGGCGGCATTTCCCCGCGCCTCGGCCTGGGCAACCAAACCCCGCCGTGCCTGTTCATCCCATCCGGCTGCATCGGCGGCCTTACGCCATGCGCCGATCAGCTCGGCATGGGGCACGGCCTCTTTGGCCAGCCGTGTATCCAGCGCGGCGATCTGCTTCTCGGCGGCGCTGGCCTCGGCCCGGCTTTTGCCCCGCTCGGCCAGCCGGGCCTCAATCGCCGCACTGCGCTGGCTGAACGCCTCTAGGGTTTCTTCGCCAATACCGGCGATCTCGAAGGTGGAGTCCTTGCCGCGCTCGATTGCGTAACCTCGAACGTGGTCGCCAACTTGCTGCTGCCCCGGTACGTGTCGCCGCTTTTCCCCGAATGGTGGACGAGGATGATGCCGTCGCGGTACCTGCTGACGGCTGAACAGGAGAAGCGAGCCGCCCCATCAGGACGGCCCAGCACGCCCCGCTCCGCTGACACAAAATGCATCCCGCCGAGCGCGGTTCTTCTCCTATAAGGTGGAAAAATCATGCATGGCCCTAAACGCCTCAGAGAAAGCCGGAGAGCGGCCGATCCGCGCCCCCGCTGGGGGAGGTAGCGGCGGATTAAACATACCCCGCAAGCGGCCTGAGAAGGCCGTACAACCCAGTCAACAAGCCTAAAATCCGGCGACTAGGACACTGTTACGCCGTCCCCAGCCGCCACGGTGTCCGTCCTGCACAGTCACCTGCAGCGCCGCCGCGCGGGCCGCACGGATTGCCGCCAGGGCCATTCGAGAGCGTGCTGTAGGTGGCCATGAAGGGCTAGACATGGACTTCGAGGTGTTCCCCGCGCCTAGCGAGCGGGCGTGAAGTCATCTTCAGGAAACTGCGGGACAGCGTCTGAGATGCTGAGGTAATTGAAGCCTTTTCGCCACCGCCATCAGCAAAGCCGGAAGGCCAGAAGCAATGGGCAGGGCGAGACTGTCGGCGGCGGCTGTGTTCATTGTCTGCATTTTCTCTTTCATCCTCTTCGTTATGGGAGAAACTATATTTCCCATCTCTTGACTGGGGATACAGAATTGCCGGTGTCAGGCCTGATAGTCACGGCCACAGCCGCTCCGACCTCAGCGGTCTATTTCGTCACGCGGGCCAGGGTATCCAGCGAGAGCCTTACGCCCATCTCTGCCACCAGCGTGTCACGGATGGCCCGAAGCGGCTTTCCCTTGGCCCGTAATTCTCGCGCCCTGGCAATGACCCGCTGCTCCTCCGGCACGGCTTCAAGCGTACCATCCAGCCCCGGACGGAAGCCATACGGCACCTTGCCGCCGAGGTATCGACCACGGGCTTTCTGGTCCGCCTTCACTTGGCTGATCCGCTCACGGATGCGGTCACGCTCGGCCTCGGCAAAGGCGGCGGCGATGGTCAAGAACAGCTTAGACAAGCCATTCCCGCTAATGTCGCCTCCAAGGTCCAAGAGAACCAACGGCACGCCCTGAGCCTTCAACCGCTCCACCATCGCCAGCGCGTCCAGCGCCGAGCGGAACAGCCGGTCCAGCTTACTGACAACGATGGTATCCCCACGCCGCAGCAAGGCTAGCATTGCGCCGCCCTCAGGCCGCTCTGAGACGGCCACACTGCCGCTTACCCCGCGCTCCACAAACACCTTGTCGATGGTGACGCCCTGCATTGTCGCCCAGCCTTCAAGCTGGCGGCGCTGAACGTCCAGGCTTTCCCCAGCATCGGCTTGGGCGAGTGTCGAGACGCGGCAGTATCCATATACGGCCATAGTCGGCTCCTGTCGGCTTGTCGGTTTGCGTATGGACACCTTATTTTTGTCGGCTTCCTATTGCAAGCAGACAACAACACCTAATCCGAGTTGAAAACGCGTATGAATGATTCCAAGACCGCATGACTCACCCCACCATTGGGCGTGGTTCGTGCTAAGCGCCAGCGCCGCGCCGTTGCCGCCTCAAGCCTGACCGCCACAACAGCGATGACTCGAGAACAACGCAGCACGACAGCGCGAGACAAGAGCGCGATGATTGTGAAGACAGGGGCGGCGAAGCGCTGGAAGATTTCAGGCGGTTGATTGTACCCCCTCCGGGTGTCCATCAAAGCAATCCACAAACCCGGCTAAAGGTCGTTATTGTTTATCCCCTTCGCCCTACGTCTCACGTGACGAAATTCGGCCCGGAA
>JAQUAC010000076.1 GCA_028687415.1 Acidocella sp.
TGGGCGCCTGCCTCACGGATCGGCTCGGGGACGGTCTCTCCGCCGTGTACTCCTTCTTCGACACAACGCTGGATGCCCGCTCGCTCGGCACCTACGCGGTGCTCTGGCTGGTGAACCGCGCCGTGGCGCTGGGACTCCCGCATGTGTATCTGGGCTACTGGGTCGCCGAGAGCCGGAAAATGTCCTATAAAGCGAGATTCCACCCGAGCGAAATTTTGCGCGCTGGGCAGTGGATGCCGCTGGTGGAGCCGCCCGTCCCCGCCCCGGTGCCCGCCGAGGCCGCCGAAGTTTAACGCGCCACCCGGAATATTCCGGCTTGCATGCAACCACAGGTATGGTACGTTTTCGTTATGGAAACCTATCTCCCGCGCCGCGCTATGCTTGGCATGTGGCTCGGCTTGGCGGCGGCAGTGCCCGCGCTCGCATATAGCCTCTGGCTGACGGATATGGCGTTGCGGGCGCACCAGACGCTATTGCTCGCCATTCGCGGCATGTTCGCAGTGGTGCTGTTCTGCAATGTCGTGCTGCTGCTTACCCCGCTGGCGGGCAGACGCTAGGCCCGGCGTTCAGAAACCGAACATGTGGTCGAAGGAGAAGCCGCCAGCACCATCATCTACACCATGGAAGCCGAACAGGCGGCAGGTGGTATCGCGGATCAGCACGTAGCCACACTCACCCGCCGCACTTAACCGCGCCGCCGTAAAATGTTCCGAGGGACGGACGATAAACGAGCCCGCGCAGGCGATGGTGAGCTGAGCCGTGTCCAGCAATGCGCCTTCGCCATCGTAAAGCTCCAGCATTGTACTGGAGGTCTCCAGCCACGGGCCGGAAGCCGGGTAGATCAGCACGCAGAATGTTTCGCGTCCGCCGAAGCCGAGCTTCAAGAACAACCGCGTGGAGAGGCCTGGTGGCTTGCCCGTGTAGCTCTGCGGCTCATTCTTGTAGACCATCAGCGTGTTGAAGATGTGCGCGCCAAAGCTGCTCTCCGCCGCGTGTCCGCTTGCACGGTCCTCGAAACGGAACAGCGCGTGCAGCCAGCCATTGGCATCCCCCCCGTTGCGAAAATCGTAGACCAGCTCGGCGTGCCCGCCATCGGGCAGCGCGCCCGGCGGCAGTATGTCGTCCAGATCGACAGCGCAATCATGGTCGCGGGGCAGCACACCCATAAAGTGCTCGGCCAGCTTGGCGCCGCCCGGCGCGAACACGTCCACGCGCAGCGGCGTGTTGGTTTCACTGGCGGCCATTGGCGTGGGCAGCAGGATGGTTTTGAAGCGTGTGCGCGGCAGCACCGGGAAGGGTAGCAGAAAACCGCGCCCCATGGCTGGATGCAGCGTCTTGATCCCCGGATCGGGGCGGAGATCGCCGCGCTCCACATTCACATGCGCGATGCGCGTGCGCCCGGCGCGCCGCACCTCGTAGCGCGGGCGGACCACATGCCGCCCGGCGAGAAACTCAATCTGCGCGGGCCAGTGCAGGCCGGGGAACACATCCGCCACGTCCAGCGCCAACGTAGCGAAAGGCGGCACTTCGACATCCAACGGCACCGGGGCGTTGGCGCCCATGCGGTCCAGCGCCAGGGCGCTGGCAGGGATGGGGACGGCGTGGCTGTTCTGTATCCAGAGCGTTACCTGCTCATCAGCGCGCGGGGCAGGCAGGCCGGCGAAGCGCTCCGAAGGCCAAGCATTGGCGTCATGAGTGCAGGAGAGTGAGGCGCTGTTATCGGTGGCGTAGGTATCAAGCGCGTATTTCACCACGTCGTGCCCGGCGATGCCGGTGGCGTGGATGAAGAGTTGGCCGGTGAAGGGGCCAAGGCCGAAGCGCTCGCGCACCACGCGGCTGTCCAGCACGTAGCCGCCCGGTCCGGCGGGGGCGGAATCGTCCCACTCAGCCAGCTTTGCGCCCGTGGCGTCGAACAGGATGTGGAAGAAGCGGACTGTTTTGGCGCCGTATCCGGCCCAGTAATTAGCGGTGGTGAGGCGCGTGGCGAAATGGCCGTCATCACGGAAGAACACGAAATTCGTGGCGAAGTTCACAGCGTCCAGATAACGCGCCGGATTGGTGCGCCAGAGGGTGGGGAGTTTCGCGCCGTCCAGCGTCAGCAGCACCGCCCCCGGCGGCAGAAAGCGGCGCAGGCGCTCGGCGATACGCCCGGCATCGAAGGCCGCGATTAGCACGCTCTCCACCCGTGCCTCGGGTAGGTCTACCAGCGCCCTGGCGACATGCCCGCCGCGAATTTGACCGATGGCCTGAATGTCCTGCACGTACACGCCCTCGACATCGAAATCCGGGCACAGCGCCAGCAACGGCCCGGCGATGCCGTCCGGATCGAACACCGCGACGCTGCCCGCTTGCGCCGCCAGGGCCGCCAAGCCGCGCGCCGCCAGCGGGTGGGCCAGCGCCTTGTAGGCCACGTTGCCGCCGCGCGAATTGTCGAAGGTTTCGATATCCAGCATGTTTCTTACAACCCCAGGCGGCGGCGGAGTTCGGCCCCCGCCATTTCCGTATCGTTCAGTGGTGCCGTATCCCACAGCTCCAGCCGCCCGGCAAAATCGCGCACGCGGCCATCTTGCACCAGCGCGTCCATGAAGGCGCCGATGCGCGCCGAGCGGCCGGGCAGGCGCACCAGATACACGGGCGCGGAGGTCGCCACGGCTTCGGAGACCATGGAGACAGAATCCGCCGTGGCGATGATGGCGTCGGCGCAGGCGAGCATGCCAAAATACGGATTCTCGCCCTGCATGTCCCATATCCAGGCGCCCAGCGGTTCCAGCGCGGCGCGGAGGATGCTCACCACCTCCGGCGCGGTGCGGCGGGAGGGCGTGATGACCAGCCCGGCCTCACGTGCCACTGCCGCGAGCTGCGCCGCCAGCGCGTGGGCCTGCGGGGCCTCGAATCTGTAGCGCCCATTACTGCCACCCAGCAGCACCGCCACCAGCGGACGGCGGAAGGCGGCGAATTTTTCCGCCCAGAGCATGCGCTCAGCGGCCAGACGGGCCTGGGTGACGCGGTGCAACGCCGTGCGGGTGACGATGACATTAGGGCCGTCAATACCATCATGCCGGGCGGCCAGAATTGCGTCGAATTTACGCAGATCCATACGTGGGTGCTGAATGGCGACGGCTTTCACGTCCTTGCTCCGCAGTGCCGCGGCGACGCGCGCCCCGGCCCCGCCGCAGCCCATGACCACGCCTGGCATCGGCCCCGCGAACGCTTCCGCTCCCACGGCCCAGCGCGCCACCGGCCATAGCCCCGAGGAGATGCGGTGCCACGGTGCACGGAAGCGCAGCGTGCGCAGCTCCGCCCGCAAGCCAGCGGCCTCCGTCAGCCCCAGCGCCTGCGCGCGCAAACCGGCGAGATCAGTACAAAAAATCCTGGCGTCTTCCATAATCTGCGGCTTTGGCGACGGCGCGGGGCGGCGTCAACCCACCGCCCGATTGCGCGCCGCCCCAACCCGGTTACACTGGCGGTCATGAGCGCTGACCAGCCGCCCACCCTGACGCCGTCCGCCCCCGCTTTGGGGCTGCCGACGTTTGCCGTGGAGATCGCGGCACCGGACCTTACCCCTTTTATCGCCGGCAATACTGGCATTCCCGGCTTCACCACGCTCGATTCCGGACGCCCTGGGCCGCATGCGGTGGTCGTCTCGCTGATTCACGGCAATGAGTTCGCCGGGGCCATTGTGCTCGCCGAACTGCTGCGGACAGGATTCGTGCCGCAATGCGGGCGGCTGACACTCGGCTTCGCCAATCTCGCCGCCTTCGCCCGTTTCACGCCGGAGAACCCGGTGGCATCGCGCTTCGTGGAAGAGGACATGAACCGCGTCTGGGACGATTTTCAGCTTTTCGGCGTGCGGCGCTCGGCGGAACTGGACCGGGCGCGGGAGATCCGCCCGCTGATCGACTCCGCCGACTTATTGCTGGATCTGCACAGTATGCTCTGGCCCGCCGACCCGGCCTTGCTCTGCGGTGCGGGGCAGCGCGGGCGGGCGCTGGCACTTGCACTGGGTACGCCGGGCATGGTGATTGCCGATGCGGGGCATGCCGGCGGCAAACGGCTCATCGATTACGGGCGCTTCACCGAGGGCGCTGAACAAAATGCGGCCTGCGTGCTGGTGGAAGCCGGGCAGCATTGGGAGCAAGCCGCCGTGACACAGAGCCGCGCCACCGTGGTTTCGCTATTGCGCCACGCGGGGATGGTTTCCGCCCCTGCCCCGGCAGGCAGCCCCACCTTCGCCCAGGTGGTGCGCACAATTACCGCGCGCACCAATCGTTTCGTGTTTGAGCGGGCGTTCCGGGGCGGCGAGATTATCGCCAAGGCCGGCACGGTTATCGCGCATGATGGGGACGAGGCGATTACGACCCCGGAAGATAACATGATGCTGGTGATGCCGAGCCTGAAAGTCAGCCACGGGCATACGGCGGTGCGGCTGGCGAGACGCTCCGGGGCCTAAAACTCCAGACAAATCTTGCCGAAATGTTTGCCCGATGCTTCGTGCTTAAAGGCATCGGCAATGCCGCCGAGGGCAAAGCTGCTGTCTATGACCGGGCGGATGCCAGTGGCTTCCAGGCCGCGCACCATGTCCTGCTGCTGGCGGCGGCTGCCAACCACAATGCCTTGCAGCCGCGCCTGGCGCATCATCAGCGCCGCGGTCGGCACCTCGCCGCCCCAGCCGGTGAGCACGCCGATGAGCGCGATATGCCCGCCTTGTGCCACGGCGGTGATGGATTGCGGCAGCGTGCCCGGCCCGCCGACTTCTATGACATGATCCACGCCGCGCCCGCCCGTCCAGTCGCGCACGCGCGTGCCCCAATCCGGGTGGGTTTTGTAATTCACACCAAAGGATGCGCCCAAGCCACGCAGGCGTTCCAGTTTTTCGTCCGAGGATGAGGTGGCGATGACAGTGGCCCCCATGGCCCGCGCGAATTGCAGCGCGAACATGGAGACGCCGCCCGTGCCGAGCACGAGCACGGTGTCACCCGCCTTCAGCCGCCCTTCCACCACCAAGGCGCGCCAGGCGGTTAGTCCCGCAGTGGTTAGTGTCGCCGCTTCCGCGTGGCTCCAGGCCTTGGGGGCGTGCGTGAACCAGCTTGCCGGGCGGGTGGCGTATTCGCGGGCGTAGCCATCCTCGCCGTCCCCCGGCACGGCGGAGAAATCGCCAGGCGCGGGGGTGCCGTCCTGCCAATGCGGGAAGAAGCCGGAGACCACGGCATCGCCCACCGCGAATTCGGTAACGCCGGTGCCAATTGCCTCAACCACGCCCGCGCCGTCCGCCATGGGGATACGCCCATCTGCCGTGGGAATGGCGCCCGTTACCACCGCGTAGTCGTGGTAGTTCAGTGAACAGGCATGCAGGCGGACGAGAATCTCGCCCGGGCCGGGGGGAATGGGGGCGCCATCCTCCACCAGCATGAGGTTTTCCAGCCCGGCTGGCGCCTTGAGTTTTATGGCTTGCATGTTTCCCCCTCGTCTTTCGACATTCTACCGTAGCAGCGCGTCCGCCAGATCCTCCCAGCTCGCGGCATCCGGCGTGAGCAGCAGCCCGCCGGTGACGTGGGTGGGACGGTATTCAGTGCCGTCAAAATGCCGCGCGTAGCCTCCCGCCTCGCGGTGCAGCAGCACGCCCGCCGCGTGGTCCCAGGGCAGCAGCCTGCGGAACATCTGCACATGGCAATACCCCGCCGCCAGCATACGGTACTGGTGGGCGGCGCAGCGGTAATCGGTGACGGCGGCCATGTTGTCCAAACGGTGCAGCACGTGAGAGCGCAGCGGCTCCTCCATGTAGCGCCAGGACATGGAGCCCACCATCTGGCTCACCGGCACGGGGGCAGCCACGCGCAGGCGGCGCTTGCTGCCGTCCGCCGCCACCATCCAGGCGCCTTGCCCAGGCAGCGCCAGGGCGCAGTCATCGCCAAAGGGGTCGTAGATAAACCCCGCCAGCACCTTATCGGCCTCCACCAGCGCCGCCATGACGCCGAAGAGCGGCAGCTCGGCGGCGAAGTTCGCGGTACCGTCGATCGGGTCCAGCACCCAGACGCGCCCTGGCTCGGCTAGGCGTTCCAGCCGCGCCTCTCCGGCGGAGACGGCCTCTTCGCCGATAACATCATCGCCCGGAAACAACGCCCGCAAACCCGCGTTCAACGCCCGCTCGGCGGCCACATCCGCCACCGTCACCGGGTCCAGCGGGCCACTTTTCAGGCTCACGTCGCCAGGACCGAGTTTTTTGAAATGCGGCAGGATTTCCGTTTGCGCCACGCGGCGCAGCAGAGCGATAACCGCTGCGATTTCTGTCTCGGTCATAACGCCTCGAACCTTGCCTTATCCACGGCGCTCAGGCGCAGCCGCAGCTTCACATGCTCCTCGCCATCCTCGCGGGACAGCACCTCGCCATGGCGGTAGGCCCAGGCGATCTTGGCGCCGTCGGATACCGGGATTTCCAGATCCACCACCTCCAGCCGGGCGGCCAGACGCGCATCGATCTCCTCCAGCAGCCGGGGCAGGCCCTCGCCCGTGAGCGCGGAGACGGCAACGCCGTCGCCCTGCACCACATGTTCCACGCCGCCCAGCGCATCTGCCTTGTTCAGCACTTCCAGCGTGCGGGCGGGCCAGTCTTCGTCCAGCGCGCCCTCCTTGGCCATGCGGTTCAGCACGTTGCGCACATCCTTGGCCTGCGCCTCGGTGTCGGGGTGGGAGACGTCACGCACGTGCAGCAACAGATCGGCCTCCGCCACCTCTTCCAGCGTAGCGCGGAAGGCGGCGACCAGCTCGGTCGGCAGCTCAGAGATGAAGCCCACCGTGTCCGAGAGGATGATGTTCCGCCCAGAGGGCAGCACCAGCCCGCGCATTGTCGGGTCCAGCGTCGCAAAGAGCTGGTCCTCGGCCATGACGGTGGCGCCGGTGAGCGCGTTGAACAGCGTGGATTTGCCGGCATTGGTATAACCAACCAGCGCCACGATGGGATATGGCACCTTTTTGCGGGCGCCACGATGCAGGCCCCGCGTGCGCCGCACCTCCTCCAGCTCCGCCTTCAGCCGCACGATACGGTCGCCGATGAGGCGTCTATCCGCCTCGATCTGCGTCTCACCGGGACCGCCAAGGAAGCCGAAACCGCCGCGTTGGCGCTCCAGATGGGTCCAGGACCGCACCAGCCGCGAGCGCTGGTACTCCAGATGCGCCAGCTCCACCTGCAACGCGCCTTCACGCGTGCGGGCGCGGGCGCCGAAGATGTCGAGGATCAGCCCGGTACGGTCGATGACCTTGCAATTCCAGGCGGTTTCCAGATTGCGTTGCTGCACGGGGGTGAGGGCGGCATCCACCACCACCACATCCACACCTGCCGCGGTGAGCGCGATGCCGGCGATCTCCACCTGCCCCTTGCCCAACAGCGTGGCCGGGGTGAGGTGGCGGAGCTGAAACACCTGCTCATGCACCACCACCAGCCCTATGGAAGCCGCCAGCCCCACGGCCTCGGCCAGCCTGGCCTCGGCCGAGCGAGAGATACCGCCGGTGCGGGCGGCCTCCTTATCCCACGGCAGCAGAATGGCCGCCCGGCTGGGCGGCGGTGCTGTCTCGATCAGAGTTCTGTGTCCGGATCGTATTGCGGCTCAGCCGAGCGGTGCAGCTTCAGCGTACCCGCAGTGTCAACCGGCGGCGGCGGGGCGCCACCTTCGGCGCGGGTGGCATCGAACAGCATGATCGGCGCGCCCGGCATAACGGTGCTGATGGCATGCTTGTACACGAGCTGGGTATGCCCATCCCGGCGCAGCAGCACGGAGAAATTATCGAACCAGGTGATGACACCCTGCAACTTCACGCCGTTAACGAGAAACACGGTTACCGGCGTCTTGCTCTTACGAACGTGGTTCAGGAACACATCCTGCACATTCTGCGATTTTTCGTTGGCCACGTTGGATTCCTTTATTTTTGTCGTCTTTTCAGACGATGAATGGGTTAATCTAGTCTAAAAGCTGAAGTTCCCGGCGGCTGCGTGGCGCAGACCGCCGATGCCGAATTATATCGTAATTGTGCGGCGCGGCAACCGCTGCCGAACTCTTGCAGCAGGGCCGGTTTTCCCGCAAACCTGTCCCATTCTGGAGAGAACGGCGCCTTGGCAAACAACCCACCCATGCAATCAGCTGGCCTTTTGCCGGCGCAACCAATCCAGGCCAAGCGTTTCGGCAAAACCCGCGTTGCGCAGTCCCACGCCGTTCTGGAAGATTATGCAGAGCTGATCGACGATCTTCGCACAACGACGGGCACGGCACGGCCCACGGATATCGCCCGGCGCCTTGGCGTATCGCACGCCACCGCCATCAAGAATATCGGCAGGCTGAAGCGTGAGGGGCTGGCCACCACCCTGCCCTATCGCGGTGTATCGCTCACCGAGGCGGGTGAAACATTGGCCGCGCGTTGCCGCGCTCGCCACCGCCTTGTCGTCGACGTGCTCACGGCCATAGGCGTGCCGCAAGACGCCGCCGAGGACGACGCCGAAGGCATAGAGCACCACATCTCCCCCACGACCCTGGCCGCCTTCCGCGCCTTTCTCGAACGGGGCTGAACGGCTCTTAAAAAGTAAAGCCGGCGGAGAGCGACCCGTATCCATGGAGGCTGCCGCGCTGGCCGTAGAAGCGGTTGGTCTGGAATACCTGGATGTAGCTGAACCGCACACCGCGCCAGATGACCGTGGCGCCCGCCTCGAACGTGCCGACGACCCGGTAGGGGTCGACGCCGCGGCTGGTCTGGAAGTCAGACCCTTGCAGGATCTCGTCATGCCCCACGATTTTGGCGGCGGCGCTGCCGAACACGTACCACACGAGGGGCCGCGTCGCCTTATACGCGTCCGAGCCGGAGGAGGATGTGGCCAGCAGAGGGGGGCCGAAATCGCTGTTCAGCCCCTGGCCGAAGCGGAAGCCCACGGCGGGCTGCACGTAATCCTGGGTCAGACCACCCATGCCGGAGATCTGCGGCAGGGCGTCCGCCTCCATCCCGTTGCTGAAATGCACGATGGGCAGGCGCCAGGTGCGCGAGACGAGGAAGTCGATGGCCGGCTCGCTCGGCAGCTGGTAGGCCCAGCCATGTGTGCCCTTCTGGCCAATGATCGAGTGGAAACCGTTCTGCACGATCTCGCCACCTGCATCGCGCCCGATAACACCGGCATCAAGCCCCAGCACGGAGCGGGTGTTGTCGGTATCCTGAATGAGGTTCACCGTGGCCACGAGATAGCCCGCATACGGCTCGTCTTTGGGAGTCGGGGTGATCAGGCTCGTATCATCCGGCGTG
>JAQUAC010000077.1 GCA_028687415.1 Acidocella sp.
GTATGGCCGCTGCATACCTGGCTGCCGGACGCTTATGGCGAGGCACCGCTGCCGGGCACCATCATGCTCGCTGCCGTGCTTTCAAAGATGGGCGCGTATGGCTTCCTGCGCTTTGCCGTGCCTATGCTGCCGAACGCTTCGGCAGTGGCGGAGCCGCTGATGTTCACGCTCGGCGTCGTGGCGGTGATTTACATCTCCTTCGTCGCGCTGGCGCAGACGGATATGAAGCGCATGATCGCGTATTCCTCAGTCGCGCATATGGGTGTCATCATCATCGGTATTTTTACCTTCACGGTGGAAGGTATCGAGGGCGCGTTGTTTCAGATGCTCTCCCATGGCATCGTCATTGCTGGCCTGTTTGTCTGCACGGGCGTCTTGCTGGCGCGCGGTGAGGGGCTGACTCTTTCCCGCCTAGGCGGGCTGGCAGTGAAGATGCCTGCCTATGCGACGCTGCTCATGCTGTTCTCGCTGGCGAATATGGGGCTTCCTGGAACCTCAGGCTTCATCGGTGAAATCCTGGTCATCGTTGGCGCCATGAAGGTTAATTTCTGGGTGTCTCTGCTTGGCGCAACGGGCATGGTCTTGGGTGCGGCTTATATGCTCGTGCTGCTCCGGGCCGTGCTGTTCGATAAGTTCACGCGTCCCGACTTGGCTCAGATCAAGGATCTGAAAGCAGGCGAATACGCCATGCTGCTGCCGTTGGCGGCGCTGGTGCTCTGGCTTGGCGTATATCCCAGCAGCTTCACCCATATTTTCGACGCGCCTGTAGCTGCTTTAGTGCAAGCGCATGTCGCGGCTCTTACTCCCCACACGGCATTGGCCATGGTGACAACGAAATGACCTCTTTTTCGCCTCTCATCCCCGGCCTCCTGCTTGGCGTTGGTGGCATGGTGCTGCTGCTTGCCGGCGTGCTCTCTAAGCGCGATGCCGCACCCGGCTGCACTTATGCCTCCATAGTGCTTCTTTTGCTCGCAGCAGGGTTCTCCTGCAGCGCGCCGGATGGACTGCTGTTTGGCGGTCTGCTTAAAACCAGCCTGTTCACGCGCTATGCGGATGCCCTTGTCTATTTAGGGGCTGCGGCATCTCTCATTCTCTCTTTGGATTATAACCGCCAGGAGAAGATCGCCCGCTTCGAGTTCCCCATTCTGGTTCTGTTCGCTGTGCTGGGCATGGTGGTCATGATCTCGGCCGCGGATTTGATGACGCTGTACGTAGGCTTTGAACTGCAATCTCTGGCGTTATATATCTCTGCGGCGCTGGCGCGCGACTCGCTCCGCTCCACCGAGGCTGGCCTGAAATATTTCGTCCTGGGTGCGTTGGCTTCCGGCCTGCTGATTTACGGCATTTCGCTCGTGTACGGCTTCGCCGGTACTACGAACTTTACTTCCCTTGCCGGAATCCTCGTTAATGGCGCCGGGTATGGCACGATCGTCGGCATGGTGTTCGTCCTGGTCGGAATTTCCTTCAAGATATCTGCCGCCCCGTTTCATATGTGGACGCCAGATGTGTACGAAGGCTCCCCCAGCCCGGTGACTGCCTTGTTCGGCACCGCGCCGAAAGCAGCTGCCATGGCGCTGTTTCTCTCCGTCATGATTGGACCGTTTGGCCATCTCTTGGCGCAGTGGCAGCTCATTATTGAGGTGCTTGCGGTGCTTTCCATGGCCATCGGCTCTCTCGCTGCCATTGGTCAGACCAACATCAAGCGTCTGATGGCTTATTCAGCTATCGGTCACATGGGGTATGCGCTCATGGGCTTGGCGGCAGGAACGCAGGCGGGAATTCAGGGGACGCTGATCTATATCGCGATCTACGTTGTCATGTCCTTCGGCGCGTTCGCTTGCATCATCGCGATGCGCCGTCGTGGCCAGGCGGTTGAGACCATTGCCGATCTGGCCGGTCTTGCGGGGCAGCGTCCCGGCTTTGCGCTCGCCATGGCGATCTTCATGTGGGCCATGGCCGGCATCCCGCCGCTCTCCGGCTTCTTCGGCAAGCTCTACGTCTTCTCCGCGACGCTCAACGCAGGCCTCACCACGCTGGCGGTGATCGGTGTCGTTACCAGTATCATTGGTGCTTTCTACTATCTCCGCGTCATCAAGGTGATGTACTTCGATGCCGGGACGCCTAATTTCGATGCCACCCCCGGCAGCGTGCGCTTCGTCATGGGGCTGGGCGCTGTGGTAACCGCGTTGTTCGTCTTTATCCCGGCGCCGCTGCTCGCGGCTGCGGGGGCCGCCGCAAAGGCATTGATTGGTTGATTGCCTGGCGGCTTGAGGCTTTTGACGAACTAGGCTCAACATCCGATACCTGCACGGCACGCGCCCGTGCGGGAGAGCCGCAGGGCCTTGCTGTGTTGGCTCTCAGGCAAACTGCAGGGCGCGGCTCTCGCGGACGGAGTTGGCAGGCGCCAGAGGGGAATTTGAACCTCTCTGTTCTGCTGCGTCCGGCGCGTCCGGCAGTTCAGGCGGGCATGTTCGCTTTGCTGGCAGGCGTCTCAATTGTCGAAGCGCTGCAGTCCTTCTTCGCCTCACCTGCAAGTCTCAAATGGCCCAATGACGTATTGCTCGGTGGCGCCAAGCTTGCCGGTGTGCTTATCGATGCCGCCCCTGCGGGGGCTGGACTGGACTGGTTGGTGATAGGCATTGGCATCAATCTGCGCCACGCGCCAGAAATTCCCGGACGATTGACGACATCCCTGGCCGCGCACGGATTGCAAGTCTCGCCCCGGGAAATGGCGGACATGCTGTTGCAGCGCCTCGCGCATTGGCTGGACGCACCGGACGGTGATATCCGCGAGGCATGGCTGAATCTTGCCCATCCTGTCGGCACGAAGCTGGATGTTAGCGTGCAGAATGCCAAGGTCTCGGGGCGTTTCGCTGGGTTGTCCGCCAGGGGCGAATTGCTGTTGGCCCATGAAAATCGTATCGACACCATAAGCACAGGCGAAGTTCTGCTTGGCCATGTGTAAGGGAGGCAAAATATGCTGTTGGTGATCGATGCCGGCAATACGAATATCGTCTTTGCCGTGCATAATGGCGAGGAGTGGCTTGGTACGTGGCGGCTGGCGACATCGGCGCAACGCACGTCCGACGAATACGGCGTGTGGCTGGAGGCGCTGCTCCGCCGGTCTGGTATCGCATGCCATCAGATCGACCGCGCGGTTATCGGCACAGTTGTCCCGGCGGCGCTGTATCACCTGCGCCGGCTGTGCCGCGACTGGTTTGATGTCGAGCCCCTGGTGGCCAAAGCCTCGCTCGATTGGGGCTTCGAGATCAAGACCGAAAATCCGGATGAGGTTGGCGCCGATCGACTTTTGAACGCGCTTGCCGCGCATAATCATTACCGTGGACCGCTGGTGGTCGTGGATTTCGGGACGGCGACGACTTTTGACGTTGTCGATGCTGATGGTGCCTATCTCGGTGGCGCCATCTCCCCAGGCATAAACCTCTCCATCGAGGCACTGCACCAAGCGGCGGCGCGCCTGCCTCGCATCGGCATTGGCCGTCCGCACGCGGTCATTGGCCGCGCGACCGTTCCGGCGATGCAATCCGGCACGTATTGGGGCTATATAGGCCTCATTGAAGGGCTGATTGCGCGCATCGAGGGCGAATATGGCGAGTCCTTGAAAGCCATTGCCACCGGTGGGCTCGCGCCGCTGTTTTCGGAAGGCACGGAGAAATTTACGGCAATTGATGCCGATCTGACGCTGGATGGGTTGCGCCTGCTTTCCATGCGCAATGCACCACCGCCGCTACCGCGCGACCGCGCACGTTTTATCGATAGCGAATAAATACTAAGGAGTTGAAAATCTAATGGCAAAATCCACCGGCAAAGCCCCTGGCCCTGTCCGGGGCGATGCGGAGGGCGCGTTCATTTTCGTGCCGCTCGGCGGAACGGGCGAAATTGGGATGAACTTCAACCTCTATGGTTGCGATGGCGCCTGGATCGCGGTTGATTGCGGTATGGGGTTTTCCAGCCCCGAGACCCCGGAAGCTGAAATCCTACTGCCCGACCCGGCCTTTATCGCAGCGCAGCGGGACGCGCTACTGGGCCTCGTCATCACCCATGCGCATGAGGACCATATCGGCGGCATCACGCGGCTCTGGCCGCAATTGCGTTGCCCCATTTATGCAACCCCCTTCGCTGCGGCGGTCATTCGCCGCAAGCTGGCGGAAGTTGGGCTGGCACGAGAGGTGAAGTTGCATGTGGTGCCCTGTGGTGGCAGCATGCAGCTCGGCCCTTTTAGCCTGCGCTATATCAACATGACGCACTCCACGCCGGAGGCGCAGTCGCTGGCGATTACCACCAGCTATGGCACAGTGCTGCACACTGGGGACTGGAAGTTCGACCCCTCGCCGGTTGTGGGTGCGTTGTCCGATGAGGCGGCGCTGAAGGCGCTGGGTGATGCCGGCGTGCTGGCGATTGTCTCCGATTCAACCAATGCCACGGTGGAGGGGCATTCCGGCTCGGAGCTGGATGTTCAAAAGAGCCTGGAAGCCCTGGTGCCGGATTTGACAGGCCGTGTTGCTATCACCTGCTTTGCCAGCAATGTCGCACGTGTCGTCAGTGTCATCGCAGCGGGTGAGGAGGCCGGGCGGCACATCGCGCTGGTTGGCCGGAGTCTGAACAATTACATCTCCGCCGCGCAGGAGGCCGGGTATCTAAGAGATGTGCCCGATTTCGTGCCGGAGGAGGAAATCGGCTCGATCCCGCACGATAACCTGCTCATGCTCGTCACCGGCAGCCAGGGGGAGCCTCGCTCAGCTTTGTCCCGCATCGCGGCGGACACACATCGCCACGCCGTGCTGGGCGAGGGCGATACCGTTATTTTCTCCTCGCGCATGATTCCCGGCAATGAACGCGCCATCTTTGGGGTTCAGGATGCCCTGGCCCGCCGTGGCGTCAACGTCATCACCGATAACGACGAGTTCACTCACGTCTCCGGCCATCCGGCGCGGGACGAACTGCGGAAGCTCTACAAGCTTGTCCGGCCACAATACATTATCCCGACGCATGGCGAGTGGCGCCATCTCTCCACCCAGGCCGCCTTGGCGCAGGAGGAGGGAATTGCCACTGTTCTGATCGAGAATGGCGACGTGCTGCAATTTTCCCCCGGCAAGCCCGAAATTGTGGATTCCGTCCCTACTGGCCGCCTCGCGGTCGATGGCGACCGGATCGTGCAGCTCAAGGGCGGCTCGCTGGCCGCGCGCCGGCGGATGCTGTTCAATGGCGTTGTCGTCGGCAGCTTTGCCGTGGATGCCAAGGGCCAGGTTCTGGGTAACCCGAAAATTTCGGCTCCGGGGCTTTTGGAAGAGGCCGACGGCAAGCTTCGGCTGGAATTTGAGTCGGAATTTCTGGGGTTGCTGAATGCTCTCCCTAAGTCGCTACGCGCCGATGAGGCGGCTTTTGTCGATGCCGCGCGCGCTGGCTTGCGCCGTGTTGTCGGAAAGCGCCTGGGTAAACGCCCGATTGTTGAAGCGCATGTATTGAGGGTGTGAATGAAAAACAATCCATGTGGCTTATTTTAAGCATTAAATGCCTAAATGTTGTCCTTTAGCGTGGTGGGAGGCAGAAATACGCACAAAATTTCGCGTGTTTTTTCTGGACGCATGGGTTTTGTGCGGTGCATTATAAAAACTAGGATGAGGTTTGGTTCTTCATCCTGCCGTGTGACTGGCGTTTCCTCCCTGAACTTGGCCCGCCGCCCTCTGAGGGCTGGCGGGCTTCTTTCTATTTGGTTAGGACGAGAGGGAGATGAACGCGAAACAGGAAATAACGGATCTGACGATTTGCCGCGCCGTGTTCGCGGCCTGGGTGTTTACCTATCACGTCGACCTGTACCTGAACTTTTCAGCTTGGTTGGGGCCGTTCGCCGATCTCATTCGTCATGGTTATCTGGGCGTCGACGGTTTTTTCATCCTGTCGGGACTCATTCTCGCGCGGGTGCATCCTGAGGTCGCGGGAAAAGCCGCGCGAATGCTGTTTCCTCCTTTCGAGTTGCCGTCCTTCAAGACTATGCTGCTGTTCTGGGGCAAAAGGCTGGCGCGTATTTACCCCGTTCACCTCGCCACGATGCTGATTCTAGGGGCGCTGGTTCTTGCCGGCTTGGCGCATGGTTGGGCGCCGCGTGACCCTGGGCGCTTCGATGTCTCATCGTTTCTGCAAAACCTGTTTCTTGTGCAGGGTTGGGGCGGTGCCGACCAAGGTACATGGAATTATCCGTCCTGGTCCGTCAGCACGGAGTGGGCGGGCTATTTGCTGTTTCCCATCTGCTGGTATTTGCTGTCCTATTTCATCCCATTGGTCGCCATTCAGGTTGCCATTGTTGGATTTGTCGCCATGGGGCTGATCTTCGTGGTGCATGGCGACAACCTCAATCTAACCTTCTCCCTTGGTTTGGTCCGGTTTTTTCCTGAGTTCCTCATCGGTATATGCACGGCGAGGGTGGTACATCTATATGCCGATTTCCAGATGCTCCGCCGGGGGAGTTTTATACTCGGCCTAGTCCTTTCCATCGCATCTGTCGCCTTTGGCGTTGACTTTGCCGCCGTGCTGGGCATCTGGCTCGTCCTCTTCGCTTTTCTCATGCAGGCTGATGCCGACTGCCCGCCGATGCTGGGGCAAAGGCCGTTGCTGCGGCGCTTCGGCATATTGTCCTATTCCTTCTATATGAGCTTCGCGGTCTCCGAGCTGCTCCTGTCCCAATGGTTCCGGCGCGAGAACTGGCCACCGGCAAGCCATGGTATTTTATTCGCGGGCGGCATGCTGGGAATTACGGTCATCCTGGCCATTTTTCTGCATTTCGCTGTAGAGACGCCGTGCCGCCGCATAGCGGATCGCTGGCTCGCGGCCCGCGCCGTCTCGCCTTGATCCCCAAACCGCACTAAACAGCTTTCGTCTTTGCCCAAAGGTTCCAGATGCGTCTTTCCAAAAGCCTGATCCCGACATTGAAAGAAACCCCTGCCGAGGCGCAGATCGCTTCGCACCGGCTGATGCTGCGTGCGGGGATGATCCGCCAGATGGCCTCCGGCATCTATGCCTGGTTGCCCACGGGGCTCCGCGTGCTCTCGAAAATTTCGCAAATCGTGCGTGAGGAGCAGGATGCGATCGGCGCGCAGGAATTGCTCATGCCGACGATCCAGAGCGCCGATCTCTGGCGCGAGAGCGGGCGTTACGATGCCTACGGTAAAGAGATGCTGCGCATTACCGACCGGCATGACCGCGAGCTGCTCTATGGTCCGACCAATGAGGAGATGATCACTGCCATCGTGCGGGACTCGACCAAGAGCTACCGTGATCTGCCGCAATTGGCCTACCATATTCAGTGGAAGTTCCGAGACGAGGTGCGCCCCCGTTTTGGTGTGCTGCGCGGGCGTGAATTCCTGATGAAGGATTCCTACAGCTTCGATCTCGATTACGAGGGGGCGGTCGCGGTCTACAAAAAAACGATGCTCTCCTATATGCGCACCTTCCAGCGCATCGGCATCACCGCCATCCCCATGCGTGCCGATACCGGGCAGATCGGCGGCGATCTCAGCCATGAATTCCACATTCTGGCACCCACCGGCGAGAGTGGCGTGTTCTACGATGCCGCCTTCGAGGCAGGTGACGCGATTGGCGTCACGGATGTCGATGCGTTCTATGATCAGGTAACGACCATTTACGCCGCCACGGATGAGAAGCACGACACCGCCGTCTGGGATGAAATCCCCGAAGACCGTCGCCGCGAGGGCAGGGGTATTGAAGTTGGCCAGATCTTTTATTTTGGCAAGAAATACTCCGAGGCGATGGGTTTCGCCGTTACCGGTCCGGATGGGCAGAAGATATACCCCGAGATGGGTAGCTACGGCATCGGCGTCTCCCGCCTTGTCGGTGCGATCATTGAGGCGCGGCACGATGAGGCTGGGATCATCTGGCCAGATGCCGTCGCGCCATTTCGTGCCGCTATTCTCAACCTGCGCCAGGGCGACGCCGTCACTGATGCACTGTGCGAGCGGCTCTACGCCGCGCTCGGTGCCGATGCGCTCTACGATGACCGCGAGGAACGTGCCGGGGCGAAATTCGCCGAGGCCGATCTCATGGGGCATCCGTGGCAGATCATCGTTGGCCCGCGCGGTGCCGCGAACGGCCAGGTGGAGCTGAAGCGCCGCGCCACGGGCGAACGTTTCGAGCTGTCCGTGGAAGAGGCTCTGGCCAAGGTGCAGGGCTGATGTTCAATGCCTTTGAGCGAAAAGTCGCGGCGCGCTATCTGCGCGCCCGGCGTGGCGAGCGCTTTGTCTCCGTTATCGCGATTTTCTCGCTCATCGGCATTGCCCTGGGTGTGGCCACGCTCATCATCGTGATGAGCGTCATGAATGGCTTCCGTCAGGAGCTGATCTCACAGATTCTTGGCCTGAATGGTTACATTGGCGTTTACGGCGCCAATGTGCCGCTGACGAATTATGACGACATCGCCGCGAAAATCCGCACCATCCCCGGCGTCACCGCGGCTTTCCCCATCGCGCAGGGGGAAGTGTTGCTCTCCGGCCCGCAGGGTGGTGCTTCCGGTGGCATCGCGCGCGGCATCACGCCGGAAGGGCTGCGCGACCTGCCCACCGTGAGCAACCATGTCGTTGCCGGCAGCCTGTCCGATCTCAACGGTGACAACACCATTGCCATCGGCGGCAGTCTGGCCAATCAGTTTGGGCTGTCCGTTGGCTCGCAAATCACGCTCATCCTGCCGCAGGGCAAGGCCACCATTATCGGCACCATCCCCAGCATCGAGTCGTTCAAGGTTGTCGCGATCTTCCAGACTGGCATGCAGCAATACGATTCGAGCTTCGTGTTTCTGCCGCTTGCCGCAGCCCAAACCTTGTTCCAGCAGACAGGTGCCGCAACCCAGATACAGGTCTTCGTCACCGATCCGGACCACGATGATGCGATCAAGCGGGGAATCATCAGCGCCTTGCCTAACATGCCGGTCAATGTGCAGGATTGGCGCCAGAATAATGATTCTTTCCTCGCCGCGGTCACGGTGGAGGGGAATGTGATGTTCCTTATCCTTACCCTCATCATCCTCGTGGCGGCGTTCAACGTCATCTCCTCGCTCATCATGATGGTAAAGGACAAGGCGAAGGACATCGCCATTTTGCGCACCATGGGGTCAAGCTCGGGTGTCGTGCTGCGCATCT